>DATEKZ010000456.1:0-3937 GCA_035277185.1 Verrucomicrobiia bacterium | reverse complement strand
ATTCCTTGATGTGGAGCGTCTGGATGCGTTTCCCAAGGGTGCGGATCCATTGTTCCGGCCAGCCGTAGGTGATGACGTTGCCGATGTCGAAGTGCCAGGCGACCCACGGACTGTTGAACTCATCGACGTAGCGCGCCGCTTCGAGCGGGCTGAGGAGAAACTGGTTCCAGACGTTCTCGATGGCGATCTTTACTCCCAGCTCTTCGGCCAGCGGGAGCGCCTTGCGAATCTGCTCCTGCGAGCGCTGGTAGGCATCGGCGTAGGAAACCTGCTTGTTGACCACACCTGCGACGAGCAAGACCGCGGGAGCGCCGTAGCGTTTGGCGTCGCGCAGGGCGTGTTTGAGTCCTTCGAGGCCGCGTTCGCGCGTGGCGGGGTTCGGGTCGGTGAGCGTCTGGTTCCAATGCGTCGAGCAACAGACGCTGCCGGCTTTGAGGCCTGTAGTTTCGAGCGCCTTGACGACTTCATCCTGGTCCAGGTGGCTCATCGGTTCCACGCCTTCGAAGCCGGCTTCTTTGACGGCTTTGAGTTTCTCAAGCACCGTTCCCTTTACTCCGACCGTCGCGTACATGATCCCTTTCCTGATCTTCCGCTTTTGGGGAGCAGAAGGCGCGGCCGCATGCAGGCTTGCCGGCGCGAGCGCGGCCATCGCCATGGCGCCGCTGCCGAGCCTGAGGAAATCACGCCGGTTGAGACTTGAGTTCATGGAGACAGCTCAAACCAGCTTCGTTTTTCCGGGCATGGCCACGACCGGCACTTCGAGCGGCGTGTCCCAGGTCAGGTTTTGGGGCGCGAGCTCTTCCTGCGAGTTCATCGCCTGGTCCCACGTGATGACCTGTCCGGTGTAAGCCGCCATGCGGCCCATGATCGCGAGCATTGTGCTGTGGGTCATCCAGGTGCCGTGATTGATCGTCTTTCCGGAACGGATGGCGGCAAACAATTCGTCGTGTTCGGTCTGATACATGTCGTTGCTCGGGCCTTCGTAACGCCATTTGGTGCCGCCGGTGATGATGTGGCGGTTCGCGCTGCAATCGACGGTGCATTTCCCCTTCGTCCCCGCAATGTGGACGGCATAATCATTCGCGCAGCCGGAAATCTGCCGGCACACATGGTGTCCGCGCGCGCCGTTCTCGTATTCGTACATCACGCTGAAGTGGTCCCATATATGGCCCCAGGAAGTCCGCGCCTGACGACCGCCGTTGGCTGTCACGCGAACCGGAACCGCGTCGCCCATCGCCCAGGCCATCATATCGAGACTGTGCACCGCCTGCTCGACAATGTGGTCGCCGGACAGCCAGGTGAATTGATACCAGTTGCGCACCTGCAACATGGCCGGGGTCCAGCCGGGCTTCTCTTCCTTATCCGGTTTTACCGGGCCCGTATTGTAGGTGGTGTAAACGGATCCGATCTCGCCGACAGCACCATCGAGAACACGCGAGAACGTTTCGCGCTTGGGGAAATGCGACCGCCAGCAGAAACCCGAGGCGAGGCAGAGTCTCTTCTTCTTCGCCTCTTCCGCCGCCGCGAGCACGGTGCGCACCCCCGGACCGTCCACGGCCATTGGTTTCTCGCAGAAAACATGTTTGCCGGCGCCAATCGCCGCTTTGAGATGCTGCGGACGGAACCCGGGAGGCGTGGCGAGGATGACGACATCCACTCCGCTGTCGATCACCTTCCGGTAACCCTCCAGCCCCACGAATTGCCGTTCCGGCGGCACCTGCGCCCTGTCGCCGTTCTCGGCCTTGAGCGAATTCAGTCCCCGCTTCAAGTGATCGTCGAATGCATCGGCGACCGCGTGAAGCACGACGTTCTTGTCGGCGTGCAGGGCCTGATTGGCTGCGCCGGCGCCGCGTCCGCCGCAACCGACCAGGCCGATCTTCAAGGTATCGCTGTTGGCGGCGAACGATCTCTCGGGGAAGGAGAGGTTGGCGGCGAAGATCCCGCCGACCGTGGCGGTGGTGGAGGTCTTCAAAAAGTCACGCCGTGAAGTGGCGCGGGATGCGTTGTTCGGGTCGGACATAAGCGTGGCGGGATGCTGAATCATTGTTAACGGATAGGTTTTGGCCCGGCTACAGTCAAGGAAAGAGGACGAGCCACCTGCCCGGGCCATTCATCCGTTCTGGAGCAGAAGGGCGCGGAGGGTTTGCTCGCGGAACAGGAAGATGCGGTTCAACTGCCGGCGCACGAGCGGATGCGCGAGGTCGCCCAGCGGCGGGAGGGGCAGCCGGTAACGCACCTCATCGTCGATCACCGTCCCACCGTTCGTTTCGAAAAACCGGTGCGTGTGAATCCATTGCCGATACGGTCCGCGCAATTGCTCGTCCACGAACAGGGTCGGCGGCTCCCATCGGGAGATCAGCGTTCGCCACTGGAAGTTGAATCCCCGGAGGCGCAGTTGATAGTCAATCAACGTCCCTGCTTTGATCTCGAAAGGCTGCGGCGTGAGGATTCTGAAGTGCAACTCGGGCGGGGTGATGCGTTCGAGGTTGGCGGGATTGGCAAAGAAATCAAACACATCCGCCCGCGCGACCGGCACGCTCATCGCCGCTTTGAAGATGTGAGGCATCGATCAGACACCGGTCTCAATGACGCGTTCGCGGACGAACGAACCTCTTGTCAGCGGGCATTGCATGGGGTGTGCGTCGAGACGCACAGTTCCCATTCCGGGATCCCGCCCTATTCTTCGTCCGGGCAGCAGGCGTGCGCGCCGGATCTCGACGCTGCGTGCGCGGGCGGAGTCACCCGGTTCTTTTCCAGGCTGGCGGCCAGATCGCACGACGTTTCGGTGGGTTAACGGTAGCGACCGGTTTGGCGCCAGCCTGGTTTCTTCAACACAGCTTCCGACTCTCTTCTGCGACTCGTCACCGGTAAGGTTGATGCAACTCGACCGCCGCCGGTTTTTTCCTCGTTCGCATCCGAATGTTCAGGCTTTCGACCGCCACCGAAAACGCCATCGCAAAGTAGATGTAGCCTTTGGGAATCTCCTTGTGGAACCCTTCTGCCACCAGAGCGCAACCGATCAACATCAGGAAGCTCAACGCCAGCATCTTCAACGACGGGTGCCGGTGAACGAAGTCACTGATCGTGCCGGCAAAGAACAGCATAAAGACCAGCGCGATGATGACGGCGGCGACCATGACACCCAACTCACGGGCCATTCCAACCGCCGTGATGACCGAGTCGAGCGAGAAGACGATGTCGAGCAGCAGAATCTGAATGATCACACTGGCGAATCCCGGGGCGATCCGGCGGGTGACGGCGCCATCTTCGCCCTCCAGTTTGTCGTGAATTTCGTGGGTGCTCTTCCACAGCAGGAACAAACCGCCCGCGATCAGAATCAAATCGCGGCCCGAAACCGGATGAGGTTCCTTCAACAGCCAGAATGCGGGGATATGAAAGAGCGGCGCGGTCAGCTTCACCATCCAGGCGAGGCCGCACAGCAGCAGAACGCGAGTGATGAGCGCGAGGCTCAGACCGACCTGGCGCGCCTTGGCCTGTTGTTCCTGCGGCAATTTCCCGGCCAGAATGGAAATGAAAACGATGTTGTCGATGCCCAGGATGATTTCGAGTACCGTCAGCGTGAGCAGGCTGACCCAGATTTCAGGGTTCGTGATCCAGTCCATGGCCCGGAATGATGGTGAACGGCCCCCGGACTGCAAGGCAAACTGGCGGGGGCAGCGTCCTGGAGTGCGGTGGGTGAGGGGCGAGGGCACACACCGCTATTGCTTGAACGCGCGGCATGAATTCCAAAAGCGGTGTCAACCCCGTTCCCCGCCAGCCTTGCGGCGATTCGGGCGGTTCATGGAAAGCTCCTTGTTCCTCGCGGACCTGCTCACGGGCGATGAACCTGATAGACTGTGCCTCGTGGGACGTTGGAAGCAGTGTGGCCGTTGTCGTCCTTTGGAGCCTTGTGCCCGGTGGAAAGACTGGTTCCGAT
>DATEKZ010000455.1:0-3454 GCA_035277185.1 Verrucomicrobiia bacterium | reverse complement strand
TACACCGGATCGGTAGGCGTGCAGTTGTTCAGGGACCTTTCGCAAGCCGAGATATCGCGCCTCGGCTTCTTCAAAGGCTTCAGCTATTTCATGAGCGTCGTTGGAGTAACGTGCATGGTGGCGGGTTGCATCTACTTTTTGCGGCGCCACTCACGATCATCCAACGAAACAGTCCCGGCGTATCCTGCGAAAGAGTGAGGAACGTTCGCGCCCACTTACTGCTCGAAGGCCTGATAGAATTTCTGCGGTACGCCGGCGATGTCAAGGTCGATCCAGGAATTGGTTTCTCCGAGAAGCATCTGGGTCCAATTGCCGGGGGGAAGATCCGTGGCGAAGCGCACGCCATAACTTTTGCCGGCGCGCGTCGTCCAGGAAAGCTTGTGGCCGCCGGCGGCGAGATCGATGCGATCCAGTTTTAACGAGTAGTTTTCGACGGCGAACGGGAGATCCGCCAGCAGCGTGTAGCCGTCATTCGCGAAGAAGCGCGCTTCATAGTTACCCGGCGTCGGAAGTCCGCCAGTGAAGGTTATCGTGCCGTCGGTCCGTGAGGTGGTGCCCGATTTCGTGCCGTCGGTGTAGAACCAGGTGATGGAAGGCGCGCCGGGTCCGTGCGCCGCGCGCGCGGCGTAGAGGCCGATCCAATCCTTCGGCGCGCCCGGTCCGTTCGTGAATGAAATGCTGATGGTTTCGTTGGTGAGATAGGCTGTCTTCGCGCTCCGCAACGTCGGGAAAGCACCCGTCGTAAAGCTCCACACGTCGCCCGTCACTTTGCCGGCAGCCTTCACTTCATCGACACGCCAATAATAAGTCGTACTGACCGCGAGCGGGCCGGGATTGAAGGAGACGTTGGTCTGGTTGGTCCGCCATGTGCCGGGACTGTTCGTGCCGAAAAGGATTTCGTGAGAGAGCGTGTTCGAGCCGGGAAGCCAACTGAGGGTCACGTTGAGCGGGACGTTCGTGACGCCGTTGGCCGGAGAGGGGCTGCCGGCTTTGTCGGTCAGCGGCGGCGGAGCGAGCGTGAATGCGCTCAACACGGCGCGATGATCCGACGGCCACGGACTGATGCTGTTGCGACCATCCAGTTCGGTGGAGTTGGTTGCTGTCACGCCATCTCCCGCGGAAAAGTGAACGAAGTCGATCCGATCAAAAACACCTTCCGGCTCCTGATTGGTCATTGGGGTCCAGGTGATGCCCGGCTCGTCGAACGCAAACAAACCGGGATACTTCCGGTTGCCCGAATGGAGCAGGTAATACGAATCGATCAAACCCGCATTCGTGCAGGCGATCGAAGTCGGCCACGGAAAGCTGGCATAGTCGAAATGCGACGGCGCGTTGAAATCGCCGGCCAGAAAACACGGCTCCGCAGTCGCCAGATACGGCGCCATGGCGGACAGGAGCTGGTTGAGCGCCGGCATGCGCGTCGAGTTTTCCTGGTTGATGATGAAACTTTGCGTTCGACCGTTCTTGAGGTCGTAGGGGCCGTAGGGATAGGCCGTGAGGTGGCAGTTGAAAAGATGCACCCGTTGACCCGGTCCCAATTCAATCGTTACGCCGCGCCCGCCGCTGGCGGGAATCGAGGCGACGATCGGGAAACGGCTGACGATGGAAACATCTCCATCCGGAGTGGCGTGGAATCCGAGCGCATTGGCGATCGTCTGGGCCGCGGCGGCGTTACATTCCTGCAAACCCACGATGTCGGCGCCGGACGCGCGGATGACCTCGATGCAATTGCTCAGGCCGCCGCGTCCACTGACCCAGATGTTGAACGACATGACCTTCAGTTCGGTCACTGGAGCCGCGTGACTGCAAGTCATCGAGCCCATCAGCGTCGCGACGAGCGCCAGCGCCTTGAGCGGCTTGAGGAAGTGCACCAGTCGAAACGTCTCATGAAAGCCCAGGGAGCGATGTGCCTTGACGCTTTCCGTGTTGTCCAGTTCCGCATCGCTGGCGATCTCCGTCAAACCGCACGCCATTCCCCAACGCTCCGCGGCATCAACGAGCTGTCGTCCAAAACCCTGGCCCCGCAGGTCCGGATCGACAAACCAGCCTTCGACATAAGCGACCCGTGGCGACATCGAGCCGTCCACGCGTTCGCGGACCGACACTTCGACGAATCCGCCGAGTCGCCCGTCGTGACGCGCAACTACGAACACGGCATCGGTTCCCGCGTTGGCGTATTCCTTCATTTCACAGGCGTGCATTTCTTCGGAACAGTCCGGCCACAGTGCGCGGCGCAGTCGCAGCCATTCCGATTGATCGTAAGGTTCCAGCGGGCGAATCAGCATGCGTCTCAAACTCCGTAATACGTTTCGTAAACCCGCGCGGCCTGGACGCGCGCTTCGTCCCACGTCCACGACGTTTCCGTGAATCGATCCGGGCTGAGGCTCTTGACGTAGGCCGAGGGACGACGCTCGAGTAACGATTCGACCAGCAGCTTGCCGATGCCGCCCGAGCCGGAAATGCCGTGAGCGTTGCAACCACCGGCCATCACAAATCCTTTCACCCGGCAACTCTCGCCGATGATGAAACGCCCGTCCGGCGTGAACGTGGGCCAGCCTTTGCCGACAAAGCCTTTCTCCGCGCCCGTCGCAGCAGGAAAGAGTTGTGAAAAGCTTTCCTCGAAGCTGTCGAGCACCTGCCAATCCGCTTCGACCGGTGTCGGCGTTCCGTTCAACCCATAGCTGCGCGGATCGAGATGCAGTGACTTCGGTTCCCAGCCGCCCAACAACAGGCCGCCGTCGCGCACGCGCCCGTAGAGCGTCATTTCGGGAATTCGAAAGCAGGGCAAATCAGGCGAAAGGCCGGTCATCGGCAAGGTGATGTAGTATTCGTGGCGGACCGGGACGATGGGCAACTGCAGTCCCGCGAGTTTCGCGATGTGATAAGCGTGCGCGCCGGCGGCGTTGATCACGTATTTGCATTCGACCACGCCGCGGTTTGTTTTCACTTCCGTGACACGACCGTTCTTCACCCTGATTTCTTCCACGCCGGTGGATGTGGCGACGCGGACGCCCATTTTGCGACAGGCATGCTCGTAGGATTTGGCAACGTGACGCGGCGTCATCCAACCGTCGGACGGGCACCAGAGCACGGACGCGGCTTGCGTGAAATCCATCAAGGGCCAGCGGCGTTTGGCCTCGGTCCTGTCGATGAAATCGGCTTCAAGACCGGCGTCATCCGCCGCCTGCTTGAGCTTTCGGAATTCCTCGGCGCGTCTGTCGCTCAGCGCGATGCGGACCGACCCGACCTCGTGCCAATCCGGCTTCACTTCGGAGCGCTGGAGTTCGCGGAAGACGGCCACGGAATGCATCGCGAGCTTGATGCGCTCCGCGGCGTCGCGCACCTGGCCGCAGAGACCTGCGCCCTGGGAGGTCGTCACCTCACCGACATCATCCGCGCGGTCGAGGAGCAGGAGGTCGGTCTTGCCGGCCCTGGCGAGAGCGTAGGCGCAACC
>DATEKZ010000454.1:0-2865 GCA_035277185.1 Verrucomicrobiia bacterium | reverse complement strand
CAGTTCTCAGATGCCGGCCACGTCTTTCTGGGCTCCGTGCTGGCCTTTACGGCGGGCACCTTCATTTGCATCGCGGCGAGCGATCTCCTGCCGGAACTTCAATTCCACGCACACGACCGCGGCAAACTTACGGTGGCCCTGATTGCCGGCCTGGGGGTTTCCGTTGCGGTTGGCATGTTCGAGACGGCCGGACATGACGATAAAGAACCGCAGAGGCAAGGCATCACGAACGATACCCAGGCCGCGGCGGCGCCTGCAAAACGCTGAACACCCGGAGCGCACGCACCCCAATTTCAACTCAACCGTTCCACCCGGGAATTTCCGTCGGCTGGAACTGACCGCGGACTTGCGTAATGCCACGATAAATTGGCTTGTTGCATGCCCTGATCAGGAGTATCCCTTCATCCGGTTCGACAGCCTCACTGAACGTTTGTCCGTCAGCAAAGCCGGCCAATCACAAAAAGTTCTCGGGTTCGATAACCAGCAAAGGCGCAAGAAATGAAACTGACCTGGATGACGTGTCGTCGCGGCCACTGGACGCGATTGAATGAGGTGGACCTGAGTCTGGCGCACTTCGACAGTCTGGAAGGCGTTTTCGTCATCTGGCACAGCGACGACAGCGGCCCTTATGTCCGCGTGGGGCAAGGGAGAATTCGGGACAAACTCCGATTTTATCAAGCCGATCCGGATGTGCAGACGTTCAAGGAAAAAACCCTCTTTGTGACCTGGACTTCGGTGCCCGAAAGATTTCGCGACGGCGTGGAGGCATTTCTCGTGCGGGAACTGAAACCACGGCTCGGATCGGCCTCCCGTCGCAGGATCGATCCCATCCCCGTCAATCTTCCCTTGCCTGCACAACAAAACTCGCGGCGCGACGCTCGCCTTCGTCAAACTCTTCCCGGCTCAGGGTCAGGTTCACCCGTTCGAGGTGGGCCTCCGAGCCCTGGTAGCCCTGGGCCGACGCGAGATTGAACCATTTGTAGGCCTCGATCCTCGCATCGCCCGCGTCCGTCTTCGACGCATCCAGGCTGCGGCGCTGGCAGCGCTTGCCCATCTGAAATTGCGCCCCGGCATCCCCGAGATGCGCCGACCGGCGGTACCATCGCGCCGCCTCCGCGTCGTCGTGCGTCACTCCCTGTCCGGAGGCGTACATGTTGGCGAGATTGAATTGAGCCAGCGCGTGTCCCTGGTCGGCCGCGCGGCGATACCATCCGGCGGCTTCGGCGTCGTTTCGTGCGCCGCCGGAAACGAATCCGGAACTTAACCCCAGGGAGAACTGCGCGTCGGCATCACCTTGTTCGGCTTTGGCCTTGATCGCCGTGAGATCGGGAACCGGTTTGCGGGAGAACCATTTTTGATACCAGGAAGTTTTCATGGATGGAAAGGGGTCGGAATGGCAGTCAGGCAACGATGATGTTGTTCCTCGTCAAACGGTGGTTCAGGAGATCGGTTGGCTTGTTCATAAATTATCCTGGAAAGTCTGTTTTTTTTGGGCGCTTCGCCCGATGGATTTCAAGTCGCCAATGAACACGCGCTCAGTGAAGGCCCGCCATGCATTGAAGCCAACAGCCGTCCAAGTGACCACACTCTGCCCCTTTTCCGCCGGTATGCAAACTCTATCTTTCCACGTCGCAGGGCACCGGCATTGGAACAACGCCCGCGGAATCGGCCGTCCGACCCTTCACGAATTGAAGAGCCTTTTCAGCTCTTCCAGGGAGAAATTCCGCGACTGGCAGTGAGCGATGATGCGTTGTTCGCGCTCGGCAACCTTGGCCGCCATTCGAGGCACGTCGCGCGCCACTTCGATGGGCACGACGAGCACACCATGCTTGTCCGCATGGATCAGGTCGCCGGGTTGAACGGTCATTCCGCCCACCGCCACGGACAATCCGAAGTCAACCAGATGCACGTTCGCGTGCGACACGCAGACCCCTCCGGCGAAACAGTGGAAGCCCATGGCGCGGACTTCGTCCAGGTCGCGCACGTGGCCGTTGGTGACGACGCCAACACAGCCCAGACGCCGATGGACGTTGGTTTGCACTTCACCAAAGTAAGCGCCCACACCGGGCGGGTTGTCGAGGTCCTCCATCACGACCACGCGGGGCTCCGGGGTTTCAAGAAGGTAGTGCCAGAAATCGTAGCGCGGGGCTGGTCGGGTTCCCGGTTGCCGCGCCGCGAACCGCGCCGTAATGGCGTAGCCCACCATCGTGCCCAGGTCGGGGAACAGACAACCTATGTCCGGCGACAGGAAGCCCTGATTGTACGGACGAACGTCGAAAAGTTCGATTGCATTGGAAACCGTCGGAGTGCTCAGCTTGCGCAGCGCGTCCAACTCTTCTTTGGAAAGACTCATTGGGTTCTGGTGGGTTTGATTTGCAGCGGTGAATCGCACAGGCCGGGACCCTCAGCCGAACCAGATGGCGATCTCGCGTTTCGCGGAGTCGGGTGAATCGGCGGCATGGACGAGATTGAGCAACCCGCGGTCCTCGGCGTCCGCCAGCCTGATGGTGTCGGAGCTGAAATCGCCGCGAATCGTCCCGGGCGGCGCGCTGGCTGGCTCGGTAGGGCCGATCAGGGCGCGGACCTTCGCGATGGCGTTCGCGCCGGAAAGCACCAGCGCGAGCGCTTCCTTGCCGGCGAGGTAGCGTGTGTTGCGATCGAAGGCGCGCGCGTTGCGCAGCTTGAGGTCCGAGTAGTGCTTTTCTACCTCCGCCTGGCGCGGGCGTGTCCAGCGCACATTGCGGATGCTCAGTCCCGCTCGCTCGAATCGGCGAATGATTTCACCGGCCAGGCCGCGGTTGAGGGCGTCCGGTTTGATCAGGACGAGAGTTTCTTCGATCGGGTCCGTCGATTTAGTCGCGGGAG
>DATEKZ010000453.1:0-3720 GCA_035277185.1 Verrucomicrobiia bacterium | reverse complement strand
CCGTATTACCAAATTGAAATCCGCTGCTGCCTGGATTTTGGAGGCCAAGACGCTGCCGCCATTTGGCGGGAATAACATTGTTGAGGATACGCTGGTGCCGCGTCCCCCGATAGTGCGTGTGAGACAGCCTGTTCGTGTACCCGACGAAGGCGACCGACAGGTGTGATCCATCAGGAAGGCTGCGCGCCGGATACGGTGAATGGGTCAACACGACCAGCATTACCAGGACGCCCGCCCCCAGGACAAGGATCGTTGCCACCAGTACCGTTCGTCGATTCATTCGCCGGAAAGTTCAACCCGCCGGAGTTCACGATTATCCGCTCATGGAAGTTCCGACACAGGCGACAGGGGTCTCTACGCCTCGATACGGTAAACCTGCAATCGTCCCCACGAGGGCCATTCACCGTCCTTGCGCTGCGGCTGGCCGTTGGCGCCGGAAATGATGAGCGACTCTCCATCCGCCGTGAACCGGGCGTGAGTGATGCGGTTTTTAGTGTCCACCGAATGCACGAGGTTGCCGTCGGCGGCGGAAAACAGAGCGGCGTTCCAAGTGCCCTGCGCCTGGCGTCCAGCCATGACAAAGTGCGCGCCGTCAGGGTGCCAGGCCACGGTCTCCATGAGGCCGGACCCATGCTGACCCTCTTTGATCTGATCCACCCGCTCACCGTTCCGCCAGTTCCAGCGTTGCCATGTCATTTTTCCGTTGCCGGCCATCGGGTCAGTCATGGGACCCATGCCGCAGCCGAGGAGAGACTCTCCGTCGGGAGAAAAGGCCAGCCCGTAGATGCCCCCGCAATAGTGGTGGGTCTTGATCGTGCCCCAGGAGGTAAAATCCCGCGAAGTCCACTGCGCCTCGGGTTTGGCAGCGGAACCCGCCTGAAGCCTCCATATGCGAACTTCGCCCATCAGGTTCGCCGCGCCGAGATGGTTTCCGTCCCGACTGAATGCGCAACTGAGAACGGGCGGAGTGTGGGCGAACGCCGCGACGGGTTCCCCGTTCGATGTGTCAAAGACCTTTACCGAAGGCTCGACCTCGGCCGCAGGCTCATACTTCCATCCGCCAGGAAGATACTGGCCCGTCGTGCTCGCCAGATGGCGGCCATCCGGCGAGAGTGCGAGCTGCCAGTTCCAAAATCGATGCGCCTGAACGCGGCGCGTGCACCGGCGGGTTTCCACATCATGCCAGAAGAGCCGGCCGTCGTAGCCGCCGGAGATGAGCGTGCGCCCGTCCGGGAGCAGCACGCATCCGCTGGCATAAGACGGGTGCTTCTCTTCTAAGGTCTCAGCCTTCCCGTTTGCGGTGTCCACATCGTAAACCGCTCCGTCAACGCAGGCCGCAAATGCGCGATTCCCGTCGGGCGTGATGGCGAGGCCGAGCACTCCGGTGGGCAACTTGTGATCGTGCGCGAGGGTGAGTTTCATGAATTCACGCGAGCAGATCGCGAATGGGTTCGGCCCGTTCTTCCACGCGATGAAAGGTCGGCATGCCAGGCATGTCGTACTCCGCGTAAGGATCGATGCCGAGCGCCGTGAAGATCGTGGCGAAAAGATTTTGTTCGTTGTAGGGCTTCTCAACCACGTCCACGCCATCCGGATCCGTGGCCCCGGTGACGATGCCGCGTTTCAAACCACAACCGGTCATCATCAGGCTCCAGGCGTTTGGATAATGATCGCGGCCACGGGCGGCATTGAGCCACGGGGTGCGGCCGAACTCACCCATCGCAATGACGAGGGTGGAATCCAGCAGGCCGCGTGTTTCGATGTCGTTGATGAGATGAAAGAGCACGCGATCCAGCTCGGGCACCAGCATCTGGTGAATCTCGTGCTGGAAGACGTGGTTGTCCCAATTCATGCCGTTGGCGACCATCACGAACGGCGTGCCGTTCTCGACCAGATGCCGCGCCATCAGAGAATGTTGCGCAAAACTTCCCGGGCCGTAACGGTCGCGGTCCTTGGCGGGCAGTTTGTTCACGTCGAAGAGATCGGCGCTGGCGTCCATGCCCTTCATGCGCTCGAAGGCGGCGTTCTGGCTGCGGGCGATGGTGCTCTTGCGATCCCGTTCGAATTTCGCGGTCAGGAATTTTCTGAGCGTTTCTCGCGCCTCGCGATCATGTTGTGGGATCGAGTCCGCCGCGGCCTCGGCAAACGGTGTGTAATCGCCACCCAGACGCACCGGAGCGTGCTCGGCGCCGAGCCATCCGGCCCAGTTTCCCGCTTTGAAAGTCTCGAACTCGTTTCCGCCGGGAATCGGATCGATGAAGACGAAGTTCGGAATCGGCGAGTCCAGTTGCCCGACGGCATGAGACAGCGCGCTTCCCAGGGTGGGCCGGCTGAACCCGGCCCGCTCGGGATTCCCGCGCTGGAGCAACGTGATCGCCTGGAGATGCTCCGACTCCTTCGTCTTCATGCTGCGAACGATGTTCAGCTTGTCCGCGATGCCCGCGCAGTGGGGCATCAGCGAGGAAAAGTGAACGCCGGGAATCTTCGTCGGTATGCTGCCAAAAGGTCCGCCACTCGGGCGACCCGGCTTGGGGTCCCACGTTTCGAACTGGCTGGGCGCTCCGCACAACCAAAGCAGGATGCAGTGTTTCTGCGCCCGCTTTGTCTCCGTGGCGAACACCGGGTTGTGGAACAGCCCCGTGAAACTCGACACCGTCGCGAGCGTCCCGCCGGTCAATCCCTTGAGGAAAAGCCGGCGATGCAACAGGTGCTCGTCCGGGCGGCACTGGCCCGGAGTCACGGGTTGCGATTCTCGGTGTTGTTTGGAATACATGCGCCGTCTATTGGACGGTTAGATCCTTATTGCCGGGTCGCATCGTAACGTCTCTGTTCATCTGGCGATCATACCAAGGATATAGAAGAAGGAAAATCGTTTTCCGTCACACAGAAATTCGCGCGGAGGAGCTGTCGCCACCACAGGCCGCATTTGGAATCCCAACGGGATTCAATCATCCAGCCCAGGGTTGCGAGGAACGAGCTACCCTGGGTGTCCGTCGTTCAGATTCATCAACCCTGAAAGGGTTGCATCAATCACCGTCTTCCCGCAGCATCACTCCATGCCGCAATCGCTCGCCAAGATTCTGGTTCACACCGTTTTCTCGACCAAAGACCGGCGGCCACTTCTTCGCGACAAACCGCTCCGCGAAGAATTGCACCGGTATCTGGGTGGCATCCTGACGAACCACGACTGCCAACCTCTGATCATCGGCGGCGTGGAAGACCATGTTCACATGCTCTCGACTCTCTCCCGGACGTGCCAGGCGGCGGAGATGGTAAAGGAAGTCGAACGCGGTTCATCGCTCTGGCTGAAAACGAGGAGCCCGGACCTGCAGGACTTCGCCTGACAGAATGGCTACGGGATGTTTTCCATCGGGTTTTCGCAGGTCGAAACCGCGCGTCAGTACATTGCCGGGCAGGAGGAGCATCATCGAAAGGTGTCGTTTCAGGATGAGTTTCGGGAATTTTTGAGGCGCTACGAAATCGAATTCGACGAACGTTATGTGTGGGATTGATGCAACCCTTTCAGGGTTGATGGATTCATTGATGGTTGACCCAGGGTAGCTTCGTTCCTCGCAACCCTGGGCTGGATGATTTCATCCCGTTGGGATGAACGGAAGCTCACATCGGGGCTCACATCGATTCGTTCTGCCTCTTTACGGCATCGTCAGGAATTCCGCGCTGGTCATCAGTGCCCAGAGCAGATCGCGAACAGCTTCGGCG
>DATEKZ010000452.1:0-3117 GCA_035277185.1 Verrucomicrobiia bacterium | reverse complement strand
TGCGCGTCCGCCGGGTTGATCGCCTGCGGATCGATTCTGATGGAGGCCAGGCTGCCATCGCATTTGGCGACGACCTTGACTGCGCCGCCGCCGCTCGTGGCTTCGACCGTGCGGGCCGCGAGCTGGCCCTGGACCTCCTCCATTTGTTTCTGAATGCGCGCAGCCTGTTTCATTAGTTTGCCGATGCCTGACATATATTAATAAAGATGGGGTTAACGTTTTGGATTCGAAAGCTAAGCGCGAACGTCCACGATCTGCCCCTTGAAAACCTCAAGCGCCTTCCGAATCAGCGGATCGTTCTTGAACTCGTCTTTGTTGTAAGGAACCTGCACGGCCGGCGACCGGGCGGAAGCGGCCGTTTCGTTCGCATCTTTTGAAGGATTCGAAGCCGCCGGCGGCGAAACGGCATTTTGGGAGGGAATGGACGGAGGCCGGCGCCTTTCGGACGCTTCGATTTTGATAAACTTCACCTGAAGGTCGCCCACGCCCAGCTCTTTCAACTTCGTCTGAATGAGCGTCCGGTTTTTGACATTGTCCACGAGTTCAAGGTGGTCGGCGAATTCGGGATCGAACCCAATCGTCAGGAGATCTTTGCTCAAAGAGACCGGGTGTGCCTCCAGCAGATAGCTCCGCGTAAACGGGCTCGCGCGCCCCACGGCGTCGATGACGTTGCTCCAAAGTCCCTCGAGTTGCGCGTCAACCATGCCCGCTACCGGCGGAGGAGTGGGCGCGGCGGACATTTGCGGCGTCGCGGAAGTGACGTTGTCAGCGGCAACACCCGGAAGGGGTCCGGTGGCCATTGAGCGGGCCGCTGCCGGGCGGGTGGCCGCCCCTGATCCGACTCCGTCGGCGGACCGCAACTGCTGGAGCTGGCGGAGCACCGTGTCGATGCTTACGGCGTTGCGCGCTTCAATGCCTTTCAACAGCGCGACTTCGATCAGGATCTTTTTTGAGGCGGCGTCACGCAGGCGCGTTTCGCAATCGGCGAGGACCTCCATGATGCGCGTCAACGCGTCGGCGCTCACGCCGGCGGATTGCTCCTTGAGGTCCGCTGCCTCCGCCTCGGAAACCTCCAGGATGTCCATGTCACCGCGCGAAACCTGGTAGATGAGCAGGTTGCGAAAATGACGCAGGAGATCGGACAGGAGTCGTCCCAGGTCTTTGCCGTACTTTGCCAATTCGCTGAGTTCCCGCAGCGCACGTTCGACGTCGCCGGCGAGGACGGCGCGCGACAGGGCGAGGATCTGGCCTTGCGCGGCCAGACCGAACATCGACAGCACGTCCGCCTCCTCGATTCTCTCGCCGCAAAAGCTGATGAGCTGGTCGAGCGTGGACTCGGCGTCGCGCATCCCGCCATCGGCGCCGCGGGCGATGGCGTAAAGCGCAGCTGCATCGATGTGAACCTTTTCCTGGGTTGCGATCAGGGCGAGATGTTTGACGATGAGCGCGGAAGGAATCCGGCGAAGGTCGAACCGCTGGCAGCGCGAAAGGATCGTTGGCAGGACTTTTTCCGGTTCCGTGGTTGCGAACATGAACTTCACGTGGGCCGGCGGTTCCTCCAGCGTTTTCAGGAGGGCGTTGAAGGCCTCCTTCGTCAGCATGTGAACCTCGTCGATGATATAAATCTTGAACCGGGAGGAGGCCGGGGCGTATTTGACGGTGTCACGCAGTTCGCGGATTTCCTCGATGCCACGATTGCTGGCGCCGTCGATTTCGATCACGTCCAACGACCGGCCTTCCGCGATTTCGACGCAGCGCGGATCATCCTCGGGAAAGTTTGTCTTCGGTCCGCCTGTGCAATTGAGGCACTTGGCGAAGATGCGGGCGATGGTCGTTTTCCCGGTGCCGCGCGGGCCGCAGAAGAGGTAGGCGTGGGCGATACGATTCTGCTGGATGGCGTTGGCAAGTGTTTGCGTGACGTGCTCCTGGCCGACCACATCTTCAAACCGTTGCGGCCGATACTTTCGTGCTATGACCTGATAGGACATTGAAAAATGACGATTGACGGTTTATCGCAAATAAAAGAAATGCCAGGGTGACCACGGCGGATGCGGAGCAAACTGCCGTTGCTGCCTTCCGGCCCTGGCGGGGTTCGTAGGTCCACATTCCATGGGCCCTGGCAAAATCAGTCCTCGAATTACAGCGCAGCGCCTTCCGCGCAGCAAGGATTAAGTCTTCCGTCCGATCGTGCGGGTGTCAGTCGGAGACCACCACACGTCGCAGGGTGGTGAGCAGGGCTGAGGTCGTAAACGGCTTTCTGAGGAACGCCCGGACATGGGATTGGTCGATCTCCGCGAGTTTATGCTCCGAAGCCAGCCCGCTGACGCAGATGATTTTCACGTCAGGATCGAGATCCCGCAAGGTGCGCACGAGCGCGGAGCCGTCCATCACGGGCATCATGACATCGGTAATGACGACAGCGACCTGGTTGCGGTGCCGTTGGTAGATCGACAGGGCGTCCGCTCCGTGACTCGCCATCCACACCCGGTAGCCGTAGTTTTCCAGAGTCTCCTTGGTCATCTCCAGCAGGACGCGCTCATCGTCCACCATGAGGATTTGTTCGCCTTGACCCTGCGGCACGTCAGCAGGCTGGGCCTGGGCGGGCAACTCCGTGGCCTGGGCCGTCGCCGGCAGATAGATCTTGAAGCTTGTGCCGCTGCCGATCGTGCTGGCGACTTCCACAAATCCGCCGTGGTTCTTCGTGATACTCATGACGGTTGAGAGTCCAAGCCCTGTGCCTTTGTCAGGGTCCTTGGTGGTAAAGAACGGCTCAAAAATCCTGTCCCGTAATTCCGCGGGGATGCCCACGCCCGTATCCGACACGGTCAGGACGACAAACGCGCCCGAAACCGATGCGTCCAGGCCGCGCACGGATTTGTTTTTCAGCGCGGCGTTCCCGGCCTCCATCAACAACGTGCCGCCATCGGGCATGGCATCACGGGCATTGACACAAAGGTTCAGCAGGACCTGATGCAGTTGGGTGGCATCCCCGAGAACGGGGTGAAGATCGGCGGGAATGCGCGTCTCCACCCGGATGGAGCGTGGGAACGTGTCCTGAACCAACCTGGCCATGTCCCTGATCAGATGTCGAAGCTGGAGCGGCACCGGTTCGCCCGA
>DATEKZ010000451.1:0-4224 GCA_035277185.1 Verrucomicrobiia bacterium | reverse complement strand
CTTTTATTTCCCGGAAGGTCAGTTTGCGCGTCCAGACCTCCTTTTCAACAGCGGGTTTGCCTGGACGGAGAAGTGTGGAAGGCTTGACCTTCCCTCAGCCGACGCCAGACAACGGGAGCGCCCGTGCGGCGTCCAGCCTTCCGAAAGAGCCTCCAGTCATTACGAGCCGTGAAGAAACCGCGCCGCGATCAGGGCACGACGACCAGAAAAGGATCGAAGGAAGGCCGTGAAGAAATGGTCACGCCATTTCACACAGCCGCGTTCACGTGAAGGGTTTGTTGAAGGAGGCAGACCACGCAATCCGATGGGTTTGGATTGAAGTGGTCATATACGAAGCGAGAGGCTAAAAGCTGCGGCCCAGGCTGAATAGCGTGATGAAATCCGCAAAGGCGGCGTCGCCGGCATTTCCCGCGAAGTTGCGTTCCCGGTTTCGATAAACCGCCACCGGAGCGCTGAACGAAGCAAACCAGCCGTTTTTGGCAAAGACCAGCCCTGGCTCAATGGATATCGCGAACCCGGGTCGGCGCCGGCCTCCGCTGTCACCGATGATGTCCGTGGACGGGCTGCCCTCCATACGTCCCCCCAACGTAAACGTGAGCCCTTGTTTCGGCAGGAACGTGTAGCCCAACCCCGCCCGGAACAGATAGGAGTCGCCAACCGACCAGATTTGACCGCTGGTGCCAGGACCATCATTCACTCCGGCCGTCTCCTCCGGCGTGGCGATATAGGTGCCCGCTGCGAAAACGTTGAAATTCTCGAAAACCTCCATGAACCCATAGAGGTCGAAAATGATACCCCAGGCGCCGGCGCCGGGTTGAATCGAGTTGTCCACGTTGCGCCTCTCCGCTCGTGGCGTGTAAACCCCGGCAGCATTGGTGGCGAAAACCATGAAGGTGTCCTTATGATCCTTTTGGCCGGTGGGGAACAACACCCCCAAACCCAGCGAAATGTTCTGCTTCTCGCTGCTCTCTGGATCCAACAACCAGACCGTTCCCAGCACCTTGATGTCACTCACACCGGAAGCCTGGGTCTGGTAGCGGTCGATCACTGTGCCGTTGCCGAACTGATTGGGTATGCGGTTATCTCTGATCGCCTGCGAGCGTGTCGCGAACTGGAACGGAACAGAGAGTGTCGCGCTGACCCGCTTGGAGATCGCATAGCTCACGGAAAGGTCAATCAAATGGACGTCATTGATGACCTCGCTCCCTTCCGCCTGCCGCTCTTCCTGCTCTTCGCTCCCGACGAAATGCCGGTCGGAGTATTGCCAGCGATGGCTGACCGCGGTGGTCCACGTGCCTCGCGCCTGATAGGATGCCGCGCCCAAACTGGGCGAGCTGATGCGGGCGGTCACTCAGCCCTGGGACAGCGCTTTGGGAGCGGAAACGAAGAAGCCAATCAGTAAAGCTGCGCAGCCACTGAAAGCCCTGACACATTTAGAAACTCGCACAAATAGACCTTTCCGGTTTCCGCCATTTCCGTCCTGTTGCCGTAATCCCGCGCGCGCTTTGCACTGTCTATTGCTCGAACGGGCGCAGGAATCGCGTGGTTTCTACCAAACGAGTCATTGAATCAGAACAGTTGAGGGACAGAACGCTTCGGAAACGACGGCAAGTGGCGTGGAAACGGGGTGAAATGCCGGGAACATGGTTGAGCCGTTTCGGGCGTCTCAGGTGCCTTCTCACCCCTCACCCTGACCCTCTCCCCGTTGAGGGGAGAGGGGAGGACAAGGGGCACCGACAAGACATCAGTGCGTCACCCAGCAACCGTCGGCGCGCGCGCTGTTCTCCCTCTCCTCCTCGACCGAGGAGAGGGTTGGGGTGAGGAGTCGATTGTCTTATCCCCGATTCGCCTTCGTTCACGCAATCGAAAGACGGGGAATTTCGAGGACGAGGACGAGGAGAGTTCCGCGTAGAGGGCTGCTTGATTAGCCCTTGGTCGCGTTCGTGCAACACGTCGGAACCGTCATGGGAAGACATATTGCTCATTGCTCCTGCCATTTTGCTTTCGCGCAGGAGATCGTGAGATGTATGGTCCTCCCGTGATGTCTGATTGTATGTCCCCATCTGCCACGCCGTCGCCTGCAGTCCGCTCAAAGGACATCACACAAGGCCACGGGCTGTGGCTCCTGCTGCTCGCGGCTCTGTTGGCCGCTCCGATTACCGCGGCGCAAGTCCCACCGACATCCGGCGAGACGAAAGGGACTCCCATCCAGATTGTGCTGGTCGAACTTGAGACGGTGACACCGGCCGCAGTGTCGCAGTGGAAGAAAGAACGGTTTAATGCCGTGGCGGTTGTTTTGGACGATCGGGCAAGCAAAGCAGCTTGTCTGGAAGCGGTCCGACACATTTCGGACGGTGGATTGGATCCTTACTGGTGGATCGAAGTGGCGCGCAATCCGAAGATGGCCGCGGCTCATCCCCGTTGGATGGCGGCGTTGGGCATGCATGCGGATTGGCTGAAGAATTTTCCGAACTTCGCGGAACCGGGCGCCGACGAAGTGGCCAAAGCATTCCCCTGGGTCCCGATCGGCTACCGCGAGTCCTTCGATGCGCATTTGGAGCGCATCGAACAATTGCTCAAGCGCGTGCCGCCCGGCTGGCGCGGATTGCTCTTGAACGATCTTCAGGCCGGCCCGAGTTCCTGCGGCTGTGGCAACCTGCAATGTCGATGGGCCATTGATTACGACGTGCGGCCCACGGCGACGAAGCTGGAGGGAGACGACGTCGCCGTCCGGTTCATCGCCGAGGTTCGCAACCGCGTCGGAGACGGAGCCGTCATTCCCGTCTGGACGACCGAGTGTGAGGAGGTTGATTTGCCCCCCGACAAACATCAGGGCCGCCCGGGCACCGGCCTGTGCGGCACGGTGGGCTGCGCCACGGGAGCGTGTCCGGAGGTGTTCACCAAGCAATGGTCTGCGCTGGCTTCGGGTCACGACGGCCCGATCGGTTTGCTGGCCCTGCACACCGCGTTGCAGCGAACCCAGAAGGAGTTTGGTGGCGGGCCAGGTTGGGCGACCAACACGATCGAGTATCTGGATAAAACCGTCCCGACCCACGGCGGAAAATCGGTCTTGCCGAAGCGTCTTTGGATGGTCGTTGAAGGCTTGCGTCAGGACGAGGAAGCGACCGGGCGGGAAGCGGCGGCGAAGGCGGGTGTGGCCGCGGTGATTGTGGCGCGCGTCCGAATTGAGCAGTCGTACGAACCCAGGATGCTTTCGACAAAATAGTTTTGCCTTCCCATGAATCGTCTTCGCAACCCGTTAAAAACCGATGAAACCATGGAATTGGGTTCATGGCCCGTGAGCAGGTCCGAAAGGAACACGGAACTCTCCATGAACCGTCGGAGGTCCCGCCAGGTTTTGGAGTGCGCCAGTCCTCTGGCGCCTTGGCAGTGGTTTCGAGCCGACCGAAAGCGCCAGAGGACTGGCGCACTCTCCCGCGGCCGCGGGACTACCGCGCGATCCGCAGGTTCATGGTCCCAATGCGCGACCCGAAGGTCGTGGAAGCTTCTCATGAGCCGAAACTGCGTCATTGGACTGTTGTTTGGCTTCGCCCTGTTTCGCCTGTCAGCAGCGGACTTGAATCAGGCAGCGCTGCAACACACCAATCGTCTCGCCGGCGAGAAGTCGCCTTACCTCCTCCAACACGCGCACAATCCCGTCGATTGGCATCCGTGGGGCGAGGAGGCGTTCGCGAAAGCGCGGCGCGAAGAGAAGCCGATTTTCCTTTCGGTCGGTTATTCCACCTGTCACTGGTGCCATGTCATGGAGCGCGAGTCATTCGAAAATGCGGAGATCGCGAAAGTCCTTAACCAGCATTTCGTCTGCATTAAAGTGGATCGCGAGGAGCGTCCGGATGTCGATCGCGTTTATATGGCGTTCGTTCAGGCCACGACCGGCGGCGGCGGCTGGCCGATGAATGTCTGGCTGACGCCGGACCTGAAGCCGTTTTTCGGCGGCACCTATTATCCGCCCGAAGAGAAGTTTGGCCTTCCGGCCTTCCCCAAAGTGTTGGAGCAGATATCGGTTTTCTGGGCGAAAGACCGCGAGAAACTCGTCCGACAAGGCAGCGCCTTCGTCGAAGCGATGCAACGGCAGGCGACTGCCGCCCCGGCCGGGAAGGCGACGCTCGACAAGGCGCTTCTGACGGGCGGTTACGAAGAAATCGCCGGCGGCTTTGATTCAAAGCTGGGCGGATTCGGGCGGGCGCCCAAGTTCCCGCGGCC
>DATEKZ010000450.1:0-2360 GCA_035277185.1 Verrucomicrobiia bacterium | reverse complement strand
GTACGCAGCCGTATGGGTTCGTTGAACCGCGCGCCGCCCCGACGCGCCCTGCCAATGCGGGGCCAGGGCGCTTTAATAAAAAAAGAACGGCCACCAGTTTTTCATCGGCTTGCCTTCGTCGTCTCTCTGCCTGTTGCCGGGGCCAGGCATGTTCTGGCGCCAGTAAACGAGCCAAGGTCCGTCGCAATCAGGCGCAAGGTTCCGGTAGCGCGCGAAGGCCTCGTTTGTCCAGGGCCTGGCCACATCCTCGCCATTCGGCCCGCTGCCGATGCGCCAGTCTTCGATGGTGGACATGACGGTGTTGGTGTTTTCCAGATCGTAATGGAGGCGGCCATTCGGCGGCCAGTGGGCGTTACCGCCCGCGGCGACGTAATTCGTCAGGGTCCAGGTCCGGTTTTGAAATTTGATCACTGCGGTCTGTGAGTCGGGATATTCCACGGCCGTCATCCCGTAGGGCAATTGATAGAAAGTGGGGAAGGGAAGGCCGAAACGCTTGTCGAGGTCGTATCCCGCAAATTCCTTAAAGTAACGGCTGAAATAAGGAATCGCGCCGGACGTGGCCATGCCTTCCAACCCGTGACTGAGGCTTTCAAGGTAACAACCGACGCCACGCGAGGCGTTCACGAAGCCGAGTCGCACGCTGCGACCCGTCCATTTTTGATCGGGATCGCCTCCGTTGCCCGCCTGCACATAACCGTCGCCCACTCGCTGAAAGTTTTCATCGTATTGCGGTTTCAGTTCCACGACTTCGTATCCCTTCACGGGTGGGTCGCCTTCGCAAAAGAAAAAGACCTCGTGCACGTAACCCCCGTCCACCAGTTCATCGAGACGTAGAAAGCGGGAGAGATTCTTCGGGTCCGGCACGCCGTAGCGCGTCGCGAGGGCGTCCTCGAAGAACCCCGAGTAACGCACGTTGAAATCATTCGTTACGCCGGGCCTGAGCGGAATCAACGCTGAGTTCGCATTCGTGCTGTCATCCCTCAAGTCCACGACCTTAAAGACTTGATACTGAAGGAAGGCCAGCG
Source organism: Verrucomicrobiia bacterium (assembly GCA_035277185.1). Lineage (GTDB taxonomy): Bacteria > Verrucomicrobiota > Verrucomicrobiia > Limisphaerales > AV2 > DATEKZ01. The sequence continues at coordinate 1,335 of DATEKZ010000450.1, read as the reverse complement.
CGTTCGAGTCGCGATAACCGTGGTAGCGGCTCGATTCCGCCAGCGCGGCAATGAGGTCGGCGGTCATCTGCTCGACCTGCTCCATCTTCGCGCGGTTCGAGAAGTTCAGCACGAGCAGCCTCGGTCGCATCATGCGGATGCGATCGTGGTTGTCGATGAGCCAACGGTCGCTGTTGGCGCGACTGGTCTGGTTGGGCCAAACGGTGAGCTCGGCCGGATCGTTGGCCGGTGAGGAAGCGATACGTTGTTGCCACCGCGGATAATCCTCCTCCAGCAACCTGGCTGGCGCATCCGTGTACCATCCGTATCCGACGCGCCGTTCGTATTCGATCTCGGCGAGGCTGTCTTTGATGATACCATCGCGACCGCAAAAAATTGGCCGATTGCGGCCAATCTCGTAGAAGCGCGCCCAAAGCGGATCGGCGTTCGAATCAGGGACGATGACCTTGTCGTAGCCTTTCGGCAGCGAACGATCGGGCTTCTCGACCTGCTTGATCCCGGTCAACTTGCTCGCTTCGAACCATTTTATTGCGGACTCGATCGCTTCCCTGGCGCGCGCGTCGGGCTTCTCGATCGCCATCAGGAAGCGGACGACGCCGACGCTCTCCGAGCCGCTCAGGGAAACCTTCTCATAAGTCCGGGCGGACGCCGGCGCGAATGTCTTCTCGTCATGCTGCGCACACCAGACCGTGCGCTTGCCATCAACCACGATCTGGCATTTGAGGATGCATTCGATCCCTTTCTCGACGGCGTGTTCGGAGCGCTGGCGACGTTCGACATCAACGAAGGAATAGACGGGCTCGCGACGCGCCACAGCTCGCAACAGATTCAAGACGTTGACCATTGCGTTGTCGTTGAATGTGATGTGCGCCTGGTAGCCTTTGGGTCCCGGATAATACTGCGGCCAGCCGCCGTTGGCGTATTGAGCCGCGAGCAGGAAATCGAGTCCGCGGAGGAAGCCATCCTTGAACCGCTCTTGCTTTGACGCGTTGAAGACGCGCGCCAGGAAAGTCACCTGGCTGTAGGTCGCGCCGTTGTCGATGGTGCCGTCGGTTGCGTTCATGGCCGCGCGGAGTTTTTCTTTCTGTTCCTGGCTCAATGATGCTGCCATGTCGATGTTCTTCGGCCATCCACCGGAGTCGCGCTGATAAGAGAGGAGATTGTCGGCGACTCGCAAGGCCTCGGCGCCGCTGTGCCATTCCGCGGGTTGCCTGAGACACTCATTCCAGGTGAGCGTTCTGGCCTCGCTTCGGTCGGCAGAGAACGTGGGGGCGCCGAGAAATAGCAACAGCGTCACCAAAGTGGCCGGGCCGTCGACCCGCAGGACGCCGTCAT
>DATEKZ010000449.1:0-4017 GCA_035277185.1 Verrucomicrobiia bacterium | reverse complement strand
AAATGCTCCGCGGAGTCGAACCTCCGCGCGCCGACGGATACCTTCGTTGCATCCCAACGAACCGGCAACTTGTCCGCGATTCGCGTCAACAACCGGTTGCTCTTCGGATCGCCCCAGATCACCAGGTTGCTCGTCGAGATGTCGTCGTCGGTGATCTCCGCATCGGCTTTCACTCGCGCATCGCCACGGAACTGGTTTCGCCAGTCAACCACCGCCTTTTCCATTTCGTTGGTCACCCACTTCCCGACTGCGGCGTTCAACGCCTCGCCCGTCGGTCGCACCATAATGAACGCATCCATGAATGCGTCGTCGATCGGCCCCTGCAGGCCGGGTCGTTTGCGCAACAGGCCCTCGTCAAATGAGTGCACAACCGACCAGCGATCTCCTCGCTTCATCAGGCGCGCCTTCCACGAACCGTCCTCGGCAACTCGCGGCGCCTCCAACTTCTGACCGTTCAAGTCCACTTCAGGCCGCAGCGCATTATTCAGGGAACAAAGTCCCGCAGGCATGGAAAGCGTCAACGCGGTTACATTCTCGGTCTGAATTCGGATCATATGTGGATTCAGAACTTCGGCTTCGACTCGCGCGCGCTGCCAATGCTTCTCCAATCCCTCCACTACGACCCAGGACATCTCGTTGTATCGCAGCGTCCACGTCGCGAACCGAACCTTGTCCGGCAATGGGTTTCGGCCTCGCGCCACCAGATCATCGACGCGATTCGCCAGGTCCTTTTTGGTCTCCGGCTCGTATTTGTGTTCGGTCTTCGGTCCAATGAGATGAGTCAATTCCAACCCCTCCCGCTTCATCGCCTCTGCCATCATGTCCGCCGCTTGTTTCTGCTTGTCCAGTTCGCCGCTGTAGGCAACGACCGGAACATTGAACAGGTTCAACGCGTAGGCGGTGGCGTCGTAGAGATGCCAGAGCGATTGCTCATACCACGGCGGCTTTGTCCGTCGCTCCAATGCCTTCGTGTAAAGAGCCGTTTCCGCGAATCCCGCGCCGGGCGCCGCCGCCGTCCACCGGCTCGCATGATGCGTGGCCAAATGCCAGCAACCGGCGCCGCCCATCGAGAAGCCGCGTAGCGCGATCCGATTCTCGTCAATCGCGTAATGCTTGCGCACGTGCTCCATCGCTTCGAACGCGTCCATCTCTCCGGCGAACTTGAAGGCGTTGCAATACCGTCCATAAGGATGAAGCACGAAAGCGCCTGCTGGAGCGAATTCGCCTGGTTTCTTCTGGCGCTCGTCGAGGAACTTCAGTTCCGTCAGATGGTCGTCGCGGCCGTGCAGCCAGATGTCGAGCCGATGCTTTGCCGTCGTCGTTGCTCCAACCGAAGGCGGCACAACCAAACCATAGGGTTGAATGGATCCGTCGATCTTTGAGACGTAAGCGCGCACGACCAGGCCGGTTGCCGTCGTCCACGGCGCATTCCCGCTTCGCAACGCCCGTGCGCGTTCTCTGCCCTGTTGCAGGAGTTGCCGGGCGATCTGGACCTCATTCGTCCTGTAGAATTCGTCGTGTCGCAACGCCCAATCGACCGCCTTGTGGAAAATCTGCGCGTCCGGCAGCAACTCCAACAACGACGGTTTTGCCTGCAGTTCGGATCGCAAGGCGTGGATTTCATCTCCCAGTTCCCTTGCGCCCGCCATCAACGCTGCTCGATCTTCGTCCGCAATCCTCATTCCGGCCGGCGGAACTCTGCGCGTACTCGAACCCGTTGGTGCCGCGGACTGCGCCGACAACACGAGCGCGAGCGAGAACGGCATTATCAATCGTATCATGTCACGATTTGCTATTTCGAACCGGCCTTGAGTTCCCACTCTTCTCCAAAGAAACCCGCCCCGACGATACCTCCCGGGGCGCGCGACGATACCGCAACGTTCACATCCAGAATGGCCCAATCCGGCAACTTGGCCACCTGCCGCGCATTGTTCAGGTAATCGTATTCGCGAAAAGTGAATCCGCTGTTCAACACAACGTAGCGTTTGGGATTGAGCGGATTCGGATAAATCAGCACCGCCACATGATCGTCTGCAGAGTAGGGTTGCTTTCCGACGTGCACGCCCCGCGCGTCCCATCGAATGGGCAGTCGGTCTGCGATTCTCGCAAGGAGTTTGTTGCTCTGCGGATCACCCCAAAGAATCAGGTTGTGATTGGCTACCTCTTCATCCGTCACGTTCGAGTCATCCTTCACCGGCGCATCGCCGCGGAACTGCCGACGCCAGTGGTCGATCGCATGCGCCATGTCACCGGTGGTCCACTTTCCCACTTTCTCGTTCAACGGCTGGCCGGTCGGCCGGACCATCAGAAATGAATCCATGAACGCATCGTCAATCGGGCCTTGGAGGCCGTGGATTTTACGCAAGCCACCGTCGTCCATCCGGCTGACAACCGCCCACTTCTTGCCCTGCTTGCGGAAACTCGCCGCCCACGACCGATCCGACATTACCGGCGGTGCCTCAAGCTTGTGTCCATCGACCACGACCTTGGGCGGGCGCGTGCCATCGAGCGGACAAAGCCCCGCCGGCATTGAAAACGTCAGCGCCGAAACATTCTTCGTTGTCGCCGTGACGGTGTTGTCCCCGTCATCAATCTCGGCGTCCACACGCGCCCGGTTCCAATGTTCTTCCATGCCGTCCACGATGACCCAGAGCATCTCGTTGTAACGCAAGGTCCACGTCGTGAAACGCACTTTGCGCGGCACGGGATCGCGTCCCTTTCCGGCGATGCTGTCAATGCGACGATTGATTTCAGCCTTCGCATCCGGATGATATTTGTGCGCCGTCTGTGGACCGATGATGTGCGTCAACTCAATGCCTTCCGCCCTCAGCGCCTTCGCCATCATGTCGGCGGCTTGCTTCTGCCGATCCACTTCGCCGCTGTAGGCCACTGTCGGACAATTGAAGAGGTTAACCGCGTAGTCGGTGCAGTCATACCAATGCCACAGCTTTTGCTCGTACCAGGGCGGTTTCACCGCTTCGTTGTGAAACACTTTCAAAAACTCCGCCGTTTCCGAAAAGCCCGCGCCGGGCGCCGCCGCAGCCCAGAGCCCCGCGTAATGGACTGCAAACTGCCAACAGGCCGCCCCGCCCATCGAAAACCCGCGCACGACCAATCGGTTCTCATCGATCGGGTAGTTCCGCCGGGCCTGTTCCAGCGCTTCAAACAAATCGACTTCGCCGGCGAACTTGTTCGCATTGCAATAGCGTCCGTAGAGATGCAGGACAAATGCGTTGGCCGGCGTGAATTCTCCAGGCGACTTCTGACGTTCGTTGATGAACGCCAACTCGGTCAGCGTCTCTCCCCGACCATGAAACCAGCTATCGAGCCGGTAACGATGCGCCGTCGGCGGACGAAACGATTCCGGCACCACGAGTCCATACGGCTGCACCGAGCCGTCGATCTTCGAACGATATCCCCGCACAACCAGCCCCGTCGCGGTCGTCCACGGCGCCTTGCCGTCCCGCAGCGCCCGCGCCCGCTCTTTTCCCTGGTCCAGCAGTGTCCGGGCGACTTGGGCTTCGTTCGTCTTGTAGAATTCGTCGTAACGCAACGCCCAATCGACGGCCTTGTGATAGATCTGAACGTCGGGCAGCAGATCGAGCAACGCGCGTTTGGACTTCAGCTCCGTTGTCAGCGATTCAATGTCCTTGCCGAGCTCTGCAACGCCTGCCTCCAACTCGGTGCGGTCGGCTTCGGGAATCTTTATTCCCGGCGGCGGAACGCGGCGGACTTTGTCGGGCAGATTGTCAGTCGGTCCGTCCGCAGAAACGAAGCAAGCTGAAGCGAAAAGGAAAACCGTGGCCAGGAATCGTGCGTGCATCGGTCACGTCTTTGACCGAAGCCGACGCGAGTTTCAAGGCGAATCAAAAGGGACTTCTCACAGGAACGCGGACAGCGTGTCCGCGGGAATGGCGATCCAATCGTAAAAGGTTTCATGATGCCTTGTCCCTTGCGCTCGGCATGTGCGCGTTTCCGGACCGCGGCCTTCCAGGCCGCAGCGGTTCCGAACAGGCG
>DATEKZ010000448.1:0-5291 GCA_035277185.1 Verrucomicrobiia bacterium | reverse complement strand
ATTCGGACCTGACGGACGCACATTCGATCACCATCGCCTGGGGCGACGGCACGCCGGACACGGTGTTGGAACTGGCGCCGGGTGTCCTCGCCTATTCGGCCACACATCGGTATCTGGACGACCAGCCGACGGCTACCGCTTCGGACGTGAACACTGTGACTGTCACGGCCGACGACGGTAACGGCGGAATCGCAAGCGCGACGACAAGCGTGACCGTGAACAACCTTCCACCCGTTGTCACGAGCGTCGAAGGGCCGACCAGCCCGTTACCTCTCGGCAGCGCCGCCAGCGTGAGCGTGACCTTCGGCGACGTGGGAACACTCGACACACACACCGTTCGAATCTCGTGGGACGACGGCACGGCAGACACCGTCCTGAGCAGCGGCGGTTTTATCCGTACCGCGACGCATACCTACGCGGCGCCCGGGGTTTACACCGTTGGAATCACAGTGACGGACGACGATACCGGCGTGGCCACGGCGATGTTTCAATACATCGTCATCCACGAACCGAGCGGCGGTTTCGTGACCGGCGGCGGCTGGATCATCTCACCACCGGGCGCCTATGTCGCCGATCCATCGTTGAGCGGCAAGGCCACCTTCGGTTTCGTCGCGAAGCCCAAGAGCGGCCTCCTTGTGCCGGTTGGCGAGACGGAATTCCAGTTGCACGTGGCGAAGTTCAAATTCCGCAGCACTGTTTATGAGGGGCTGGCGATCGCCGGGCCCTTGGCCCAATACACAGGCTCCGGCACCGTCAACGGCGCGGGTAACTATGGTTTTATGGTGACGGTGACAGACGGCAAGCTCTTGGGCGTTTTGGGCCTTGACGGGTTCCGCATCAAGATCTGGAATAAGGCTACGGGAGCGGTCGTGTATGACAATGTCCTCGGTGCCCTGGACGTGATCGGCGCCGCCAACCCACAGGTGATCGGAGGCGGGAGCATCGTCATCCACAAAGCAAATTAGGATGATCCAATAGCGGTTGAACTCCCGGGACGCTACACGGAAACGTCCACGCCCGCGGTGATAGTGTCAAGATGCGCCGTGGGCGCATTTCAAAATCTTGCAGCCGCGCGGATATTCGGCCACCTCCTACCCCCTCACCCACCCCTCAATCCCTCTCCCCGTTGCGGGGAGACGGAAGTCCGCAGCGACCGCCTGGTTCACTGCTCCTGCGGCTATGGTTCAACTTCTCTAGCAATCAACATCATGTCTGATTGCCAGGGGGAAGAATTGCTCGACACAAAATCGCGGAAACAGGCATGAGGCTTGAGCTTTGCGTTTCGCAAGCCACCGGCAACAAATGGCAAGCAAACGGAAGCGGCCGGACCCGCCATTGGCTAGGCTCCACACGCGCATGAAGAATTCAAAACGCGGAACCCTCAGCTCGTTCTCCTTTTCGCCAGACCGGGCGATCGGTGCCCGGCCCCTGGAAATCTGCGCCGATTCCTCCAACGGAAATTGAGGCTCGAATTCTTAATGCGTTCTCACGATCGCCGTTTGGAAACCAACACGCTTTAACGCTTCATGTCCCCAAGGAATTCGACGGCCATTCGACAGGCCCTGAGACTCACCGCCCTGATCATGGCACACGGTGTTTCTGCCGGTGTGCACGCGCAGAGCACCAATCGCCCTCCCGCCACAACCGGGGGGCCGATCAACGCGCCGACCCGATTGCCCACGGTTGTCGTCAAGGGGCAGGCGGAGCCGGCCTATAATTCCGGGACACTTTCGTCGCCGAAATACACTGAGCCGCTGCGCGACATTCCCCAGACCATCACCGTGATCCCCCGGGCCGTGATCGAGGACCAGGGCGCGACGACGCTGCGCGACGTGCTGCGCAACGTGTCCGGAATCAGCCTGCAGGCCGGTGAAGGCGGCGGTGGCTTGCCGGGCGACAATCTGTCTATCCGCGGTTTCAATGCCCGGTCCGACATCTTCGTTGATGGGGTCCGCGATTTTGGCGCGTATTCCCGCGATCCGTTCAATCTGGAGCAGATCGAGGTTGCGAAGGGACCGTCCTCTTCCACGGCGGGGCGCGGCTCGACCGGCGGCTCGATCAACCTGGTCAGCAAGGCGCCGCGCCTCGACGCCTTCTACGCCGGAGCACTGGGACTCGGGACCGACGACTACAGGCGCGTGACGTTCGACCTCAATCAGCCGCTGGTCGGCGGACGTCAAGGCGACATCAAAGGCGCCGCGGTGCGACTGAATGCGATGTGGCACGAGGCCGGTGTCCCCGGCCGGGACGTGGTGGAGGAAGGCCGCTGGGCCGTCGCTCCCTCGATCGCGTTCGGGCTGGAGACGCCGACACGCGTCACATTCAGTTACCTGCACATGGAGCAGGACAACGTGCCCGACTACGGCCTTCCCTGGGTGCCGGCCAACACGAATGCAGTGTTGGCGGCCTATAGCAACCAGGCGCCGCCGGTCAGCTTCGATAATTTCTACGGCCTGAAGAACTACGATTTCGAAGACATAAAAAGCGACGCCGCGACCGCGAAGGTCGAGCACGACTTCAACGAATCGGTCGGTCTGCGGAATCTGCTCCGTTTCGGCAAGACGGAACGTAGTTCCGCCATCACCGCCCCGCGATTCGTGGACGCGAACACGAACAGCACGGACATCAACCGACAATTGCAGCGCCGGGCGATCGACAACGAAATCCTGGCCAACCAAACCGATCTGAACGTTGATTTCGAAACCGGCCCGGTCGGCCACGCGCTGGTGGCGGGGTTCGAATTTGGCCGCGAGCTTCAGGACAACCGTAACTCGGCGCAGACCACCAACCAACCGATTGCCAACCTGTTTTTTCCCAATCCAAACGCCGCGCCGTTCGGTCCGATGCCGTCGATCACCGGCGTGCCCAACGAAGTGACGGCGACGACTCTGGCTCCCTATGCCTTCGACACGCTCAAATTCGGCGAGCAATGGCAGTTGAGCGGAGGTCTGCGCTGGGATCACGTGGAAGCGGATTACACGAGCGGAACCAACTTCAGCCGCACCGACGAGATGCTCAGTTGGCGGGCGGGTGTCGTCTTCAAGCCGCAGCCGAACGGGAGCATCTACTTCGGCTGCGGCACCTCCTTCAATCCTTCGATCGAAGCGGGGAACACGGGGCTTTCACTGGCCGGCAACAATGTCAACCTGGAGCCGGAAGAGACACGCAGCTTTGAGCTCGGCACGAAATGGGATTTCAAGCGCTTGTCACTGAGCGCGGCTATTTTCCGCACCGAAAAGACCAACGCCCGGACTCCCGGTGTCAATCCGGGCGACCCGCCACTGGTGTTGGACGGCGAGCAAGTGGTGGAAGGAATCGAGTTTGGCGCGGCGGGCAGCATCACGGTGGATTGGAAAGTCATTGGCGGCTACACTTACCTGAGGAGCGAGATCGAGCAGTCAAACACCGGGTCCGAGATCGGCGCCGAGTTTGGCAACACTCCGGAACACTCGCTCAGCCTCTGGACGACTTATGCATTACCGTGGGATCTCGAAGTGGGTGGCGGCGCGCAGTTCGTCGGCGATCGCTTCAACAATTTGAGCAGCAACGCCGCGGTGCGGCAGGCTCCGGATTACTGGCTGTTCGATGCCATGGCGGCCTGGCACGTGAACAAAAACCTCACACTCCGGCTCAACGTTTACAATCTGGCCGATGAACGGTACATCGATCGGGTCGGCGGCGGCCACTTTGTTCCGGGAGCCGGCCGGTCGGCAGTCTTGACGGCCAGCGCGCGATTCTGAACCGAAAACAACGAACTTATGTTGATCAGCATTCCCGATGTGTTGACGTCCGACCAGGTAGCTCAAGCGCGGCAGGTTCTGGACAAGACGGAATGGACCGACGGTCGCGTGACCGCCGGCCATCAGTCCGCAAAAGCCAAGGACAACGTGCAAACACCGGAAGGGCACCCGGCGGCGAAACAACTCGGCGAAATGATTCTCGCCGCGCTCGGAAAGAACCCGCTGTTCCTCTCGGCGGCGTTGCCGTTGCGCGTCTTTCCTCCGCTCTTCAACCGCTACTCGGGCGGCCAATCGTTCGGCACTCATGTCGATAACGCCATTCGCCAGGTGACCGGCACGCCGCATCGCATCCGAACGGACATGTCGGCCACGTTGTTCCTGACCGGACCCGATGAATACGACGGCGGGGAATTGTGCGTGGAAGACACTTATGGTGTGAAGAGTGTCAAGCTGCCTCCGGGACACCTGATTCTCTATCCCGCCACCAGCTTGCACCACGTTAGACCGGTCACACGCGGGGCGCGCGTCTCCTCCTTCTTTTGGATCCAAAGCATGATTCGGGATGATGGCCAACGGTCTTTGTTGTTCGATCTCGACCTCGCCATTCAACGGCTGAGCCGTGAGCTGGCCGGCAATCCGGTCGCCGAACAGTCCGCCGTGCAACTGACCGGCGTGTATCACAATCTGCTCCGCCAGTGGGCGGAGGTCTGAGCATGAAGTTCCGAAAGCTGCTCTTTTGGCTGCATCTTACCGCCGGAGTTGTCGCGGGGGTGGTCATCCTGGTCATGGCTTTCACCGGCGCGGCGCTGGCGTTTGAGAAGGATCTGATCGCCTGGGCCGAGCGTGACGTCCGCCAGGTCACGCCCCATTCATCGGAAGCGACCCGTCTGTCTTTGGACGATTTGCTGGCGGCCGTGCGGGAAAAGGAACCCGACGCGCGTCCGTCCAGCGTGACCGTGGATGCGGATCCGAAGGCGGCAGTGTTGGTCAGCTTCGGACGAACCAATTCATTTTATGCCAATCCCTACACGGGAGAGATTCGGCAGCAGGGCGCCACCGGCCTCCGCGAGTTCATGCGCGTGATGATCGACTGGCATCGCTGGCTGGGCGGGCAAGGGGACAATCGTGTCCGAGGCAAAGCCATTACCGGCGCGTGCAATGCCGCGTTCCTCGTCCTGGCGATGACCGGGCTCTATCTCTGGTTTCCGCGCAAATGGTCAGGGGATGCGCTACGCGGGATCGCACTGTTCAATTTCAAGCTCCGAGGCAAGGCGCGCGATTGGAATTGGCACAACGTCATCGGTCTCTGGTGCGCGCCGGTGTTGATCGTGTTGACGGCCACGGCGCTGCCGATTTCCTACCGCTGGGCGGGCGACTTGATCTACAAACTCACCCGCAGCGAACCGCCTCCGGCGGGTGCCGGACCGGGCGGCGGTGGCGCTTCGGTTGTGGAAATTCCCCCCGGCGCGAAACCGTTGGAATTCCAGGCCCTCTTTGCGGCTGCCAGTCAACACGTGCCGGCGTGGGACCAGGTTACATTGCGCATCGGTG
>DATEKZ010000447.1:0-2777 GCA_035277185.1 Verrucomicrobiia bacterium | reverse complement strand
GATGTTGATCCCGATGCCCAGCAGGACATCGAGGTAGTACGGATTGAAATGGGGAGATATCAGCGACACCAGTCCGCAGGCAACAAGTGCGATCAGGAGCAGGCTTTTGACCTTCATCAGACTTTCTCGACCTCGAATTTGCCCAGCAACCCGGAGGGCTTGAACAACAGAATAAGAATCAGGATCGCAAACGCGATGGCGTCGCGGTAGTTCGACCAGGTGCTGCCGCCCACGAAGGTCTCCGCGACGCCGATGATCAGCCCGCCGAGCGCGGCTCCGGGAATGTTCCCGATGCCGCCCAGGACGGCGGCGGTGAACGCCTTCAATCCGGGCATGATCCCCATCAGCGGTTCGATGGACGGGTACTTCATCGCGTAGAGAACCCCGCCGGCGGCCGCGAGCGCCGAACCCAAGCCGAAGGTAAACGAGATGACCCGGTCCAGATTGATCCCCATCAGTTCCGCGGCCGGCGCGTTGAAGGAGACGGCGCGCATGGCGGTGCCGATCTTTGTTTTCATGACGATGAAACGAAGCGCCAGCAGCAACGTCAGCGTCAGCACGAGAACGAGGACTTCGATGTTGCTGATCACCACTCCGCCCAGGTGAATGTTCCGGCTCGGAACCAGATCGGGAAATGTTTGCGGCGATGGGCCAAAGACTTTCGGGTGTTGGCCGACATACTCGATAAACAGGGACACACCGATGGCCGTGATCAGCACGGTCAGTTTCGGCCGCGACCGCAGCGGCCGATAGGCCAGCTTTTCAATGAGGATTCCCAGCGCGGCGCAGAGAATCATGGCCAGGAGCAGAACGACCGCGGCCGCCGCCGCCGACTGAGCGGGCAGAAACCGATTTACCTGCGGGGCGAGGTAGAAGCCGCAAAAGGCCCCGACCATGAACACATCGCCGTGCGCAAAATTGATGAACCTGAGGACGCCATAGACCATCGTGTAGCCCAGCGCGATCAACGCATAAATGGAGCCCAGCGCCAGGCCGTTAATGAGTTGTTGAAGGAATTCGGTCAAGGATGTTGAGATTCGACCGCTTCAGTCAGTTCGCACCAGTTCGAACGATGCGGGTTGGGCCGGGCGGCGATTGGCTACGGCGTGACGGTTTCCAGATATTTGAACTTGCCGTCCTTGACCGTCAGAATGACCGCCGACTTGGCGGCGTTGCGCTTCTCATCCAAGGTGATTTTCCCGGTGATCCCCTCGTGATCCTTCGTGGTAGCAATCGCATCCCGCAACTTCGGCCCGTCGGTTGTGCCGGCGCGTTTGATCGCCTCGGCCAGCACCATTGCCGAATCGTAGCCGAGCGCCGCCATGGCGTCAGGGACCTCGCCGTACTTTTCACGAAACTTCCGGACGAAGCTTTCGACGGCCGGCGACTTCGCCTCGGGTGAGAAATGCGTTGAGAAATAGGTCCCTTCCACGTCGGCGCCGCCAATTTCGATGAGTTTGGACGATTCCCAGCCATCGCCCCCGAACAGCGGGAGGGTGATGCCGAGCTGCCGGGCCTGCTTCACGATCAGCCCGACGTCCGTGTAATAGCCGGTCACCACGATCGCGTCGGGGTTGGCCGCTTTGATGGCCGTGAGCTGGCCCTTGAAGTCCTTGTCACCGCCGTTGTAGGTCTGCTCGGCGACGATGGCGCCGCCGGCGGCAGTGAACGGCGTCTTGAAATCCCGCGACAGCCCCACGCTGTAATCCGATTTTACGTCGGTCATGATCGCGATCTTCGCGGCTTTGAGTGTGCGCTTCGCGAAGTTGGACAGCAGCTTTCCCTGGAACTCGTCGGTGAAACATACGCGGAAGATGTAATCGCCCATTTCCGTGAGCCGTACGTTGGTGGAGGATGGAGAAATCATCGGAATCTTGTTCTGCTGGCAGATGGGGGCCGCCTCCATCGAACGCGAGGAGGCGACTTCGCCAAGCACGGCCAAAACGCCGTCGCGGGAAATGAGTTTCTTGACGACGGTCGCCGGTTCGCCGGCCTTGGACTGGTCGTCCTCATAGATCAGTTGAATCTGTTTCCCGAGCACACCGCCTGCCTTGTTGACCTCCGCGATGGCCAGCTCGGTGCCGTGATGGGACATCTGCCCGAAGGTGGCTTCCTTGCCGGTCAACGAGGCAAACTCGCCGATCTTGATGGTGTCGCCGGATTGTTTCTTGCAGCCGACGGCAGCCCACGCGGCTGCTGCAGCCAGCAACACGTTGAGGAATCCGCGTCTGTGCCGTTTGATCATAAGCTTCTCCGGTTATGAGCGCCGCACTCAATCGTGAATCGCCATCTGCGGGCTCGGCGGCAGCAGGCTAGGAAATAATGCAGCGGTTTTCAACTATCTTCCTTGGCGGTCGGACGCAACTTGAGACCGCCGCCACCGGGCGGCGGATTTGGATCGGAGTGCGTCCGTCCTCGCGCGCAGTCCCGCAGGCGCGGGATTCGGCTGTCCGGCGCGTGAGAACTCCCAACATCCTTGCCATCCCCCGGGGCTTTCTGCGCCCGAGGACGGGCGCACTCCGGGCGGCGGCCTTGGCGGCTGCCCGAACCGATTGTACCGTCCAGTCGGTCGGGGCGCGCAGAGGCTTGAATTCGTGTTGGAGGAGTTTGGTTTGTGGCTCGACTTAATCAGCGCACAGCCGACACGGCATCCGAATCGGAACGGTCCCGGCCACGGAGGCTTGACGGTTGGAAGACCGGCCCCTACCGTTCGGTAGATTCATGCAGGCCACCGACTCCGACACACGCCAGCAGGTCTTGCAGGCGGCTTTGAAAAA
>DATEKZ010000446.1:0-4333 GCA_035277185.1 Verrucomicrobiia bacterium | reverse complement strand
CCGTTCGGGACCATGGTAGTCTCCGCAAGCTCCAAGCCTTTCTCGGTGGTATTGCGAGACACACCGACGCCGCTCGTGGGCCTGGAGTCGTTGCGCTTGGGATCGCAGGATTTCCGTGTAGAACGCCATGGAGATAACCTCATCATCCGGTGGAATGCTTATGGAAACACGTCCTACTCCCTGCAGGCGACAACCAATCTTGCCGCGGCCGGGAGCTGGAGTGAATTGTGGCGGGGCTCGAACGCTGCTTATCCTAACGCCACCGGCATTTCTGTGACGAACGCCATCGCCGGCGAGCAACGCTTCTTCCGTCTGATGTCCTGGCGGTCTCTTTCGGCGGGGAGAGAAGCTCCAGGCAGCAGAACAGTCACGAGTATACGGACGGAGAGGTAGTGGGTTCACTCGTATGAAGCCGACGCGGATCAACGAGCTGGTGTTCACAAAGCCGGTTCACAGCAGCAGTGAGGCGAGGAGCGAACCACACGCTTTTATCACGCGTCGTAGCCGACGCAGATGCCAAGCTTCGGTTGCCTTGGCGGTCTTGATGGGTTTCATCGTTTTCGCACGCGGAGATGCGATCATCGATTTTCGGCAATCACATTGACGGCGTTTTGGATGCGCCCGTCTATGACGTTGACGGGGTCACGAAGCTGCAGGGAGAACATTACTTTGCGTCACTCTGGGCAGGTTCCAGTGCCAGCTCGATGGCCCCCGTCGGCGGCCCGGCACGGTTTCAGACGGGTACTAATGCGGGTTATTGGTTGCCACAGCAGGTGACATTACCGGGCGCGACAGCGGGGCAGCGGATCTATGTTCAAGTCCGGATCATCGAGCCCGTGTTTGGGACGGAGTTTCAATCGGTGGCCTGGGGATCGTCGAAGGTCTTCTCTGTTGTATTGCAAGATTCACCGACGCCGCTCGTGGGCCTGGAGTTGTTCCGCCTGGGACTGGAGTATTTCCGTGTTGAGCGCCAGGGTAGTGACTTCATCATCCGGTGGCGTGATCAGGCCAACGTGACCTACTCCCTGGAAACAACGACCGATCTCACGGATGCAAGGAGCTGGAATGTGCTTTGGCAGGGTACGGGCGTTTATCCCGCTGACGGCACCATTTCTGTGACCAACGCCATCGCAGGCGAGCAGCGTTTCTTCCGTCTGAAGTTGTGGCAGCCGCCGTGAGACGGCCACAGAAGTTCCAGACAAAGGTGCGATACAGGGTTTGGCTTTTCCCGGAAAACGATCGCTACGGCGTCACCGCGCGATAGAAGCGCTGACCCGAGGCTACCGGCGCCGGGTCCTGGATCCGGGTCGAAGCATTCGTGCTGACCAGATTTGTCAGGACGCTCCACGCCAACAAATCGGATGAAACCTGGATCCTGTAACTGCGGCCTGCCTGGCCGTTCAGCATGAATTCAATGGCGCCGTTCGGCAGCACTGCAGGCGAAGTCAGTTGCGACGGCGTCGGCAAGGCATAAGTGATCGTCAGCACCGGTCCGCCATCCCTCAATCCATCCTCCGTCCGTTCGAACTTCAGCTCCTGCGTCGCGCTGTTCGTCAGTCGCAGCGCATAACCGTAGTCGAGCGCCGGATTGTCGAACCAGAACCGGAACGCTTCCGTCACGAGCGGTCCTCCAAAGGCGACTTCCTCATTGACCGCCTGCAAATGAACGACGGCATCGATTTGGGCGGCCAGATCGTTGGTGCCGTTGTAATCGGATGAATTGTCGCCCAGCCTGCCCAGCCTGCCGGCACCGGCGACATTCCAGCGCCCGGACGGATGCGCGTGATCGCGCCAGGTCGGACCGCCCACTGCGTTCTGGTTCCAATCACCGCCCGTCGCCGGATCGCTCCACGACTGGAGCACGCGCCGAATCTCGAGGGCATTGGCATCCCCCATTTCGCAGTGCAAACTGAAGCGGGCGTCGAGAATGTCCGCCGCCGAACCGACGCCGGTTGCTTGCGCGAAAGCATTGCGCCAGTCGAACCGCACAAAGCCAGTGTTTACTTTCGGAGTGCCATTCACCGGAAAGAGCCAGATCGAATCGTGGCTCCAGGTGGAAAGATTCGGTCCGGTCATCGCGGCGTCGTGCACGGGAACCGCGAGGTTCTCGTAACCGGACGCGCCCAGCGTGACCGTCATTTTCGTGCCGATGGAGAACAGCTTCGCGTTCGCGGCGTCAGCCGTGTCGAGCGTGTTCGCAACGCCGCCGGTCGCGGCATCTGCGACGTCCTGAATGACACCGACCGGCACAAGACGGTAATCCGAGTTCGGCTGCAAACTCGTCGTCAGGGTAATGCGGTCCCCGTTCTGCCCGTCCCACGCGACAGCCGATATCCGCATCAGGCCATGACCCACTCTTTCCAGCCGCCAGCTCGCGGGATTCGTCGCCGTGCTGCGCTTGACGGTTTCGCTGAACCAGACATCCACTCGCGTCAGCGACGCCGGCTCGACGCGAACGATTCGCGGCGGCGCCGAGTCACGCGCGTTGCGTACTTCCGCCGCGGGCATGCTGCCGTCGATGGAGAGAACGAACTCCGCGAGGTCGGCCAACTGCCGTCCGGTCAGTCCATCCGGTTTCCCATGCGGCGTGGACGTACCCGCGCGTTTGGCCTGGTCCTTCAGCACGCCCATGATCGAAGGGGCGTAACCGGCGACTCCGTTGTAGGGCGGTGTGGTCCAGACGCCGATGAGGGTCGGCGTGTTGACGTGCCACAAGGGCGGACGGGTGTTCAACTCCTCTTCCGCCGCGGGACGGGTCTGGCCCACGTCATGGAACTTGAAATCGACAAATCCCGTCTCGGGCACGTGACAAATCGCGCAACCGGCGTCGGCAGCCCGGGCCGTGCGATTCGTCCCGGCAAAAAACGTCGCTCCGCGAACCGCCGCTTCGGTCAGAGACCCGTCCGCAGCGCGATACGGGCTGCGCCCGATCGGTTCGAGGAACAAGAGATAATCCGCCAATCCGTCCAACTCTGCACTGCGCCCGGCGTTGGGCGGTCCCAGCTCCGCCTGCACGTTTGTGCCGATAAACCCGGTGCCGCCCATGTTCACACCCTGGAAGGTATGCTCGAAGTCCTGAATCTCGTCGCGATCACCGGATTGATGAAGCTGGCCAAGGCCGGTCGCAGAATCGCGCGGCCCCATCGTGCGATTCAGCCCAAGCAGGCTCGGTACTTCGCGCGGGCCATGCGGTCCGGGCAGGCGATGAAACGCCCACGAGCGCCCGTCGTGTTCGGCGTTGATGTGGCAGGAGGCGCAGGAGACTTTCCGGTTTCCGGAAATTCGCGGGTCGTCGCTGGTGTGAAAAATTCTTGCGCCGGTCAACACGGGCGCCGGGAACGGCTCGCCTGTGACCGGTGTCACCGGGATTCTGCGCAACTCCGTCCGCGCGACCAGATCAATCACGGACACGTCGCGCGAAAGCAGGTTGCAGACGTAGGCCATGTCCTGCGACGGCGACACGGCCAGGCCCATTGGCCGATGGCCCACGGAAATTTCGCTCAACGGTGGCGCATTCGTCGGACGCGAAGCCGGCGTCGAGGAAGCCATCACGACCAGGTCGCTTGAAAGTTCGTTCAACAGATACGTCATGCTTCCGTCGGTGGAGAAGCCAATGTCGATTGGGCCGGCAACCTGGGCGTTCCAGCCCGGACCGACGTAGGGATTGCCGCCGGCCGTATCGTGAACGTGGAGGGCTGAGAGGATGACCTTGTTGTTGACACCGTTTGGAATTTTGCGTGTGGCCAGATCGAGGCGACGAATCGTCGTCTGGACCGTCGAGTTTGGGGTGTAGATATCCTCGCTGATATTGTTGTACTGCGTGGGCAGCCAAAGTTCGTTGCGACCTGACGCCGTGGGAATCTGAGCCGGATGACCGCGCGTGGTCAGGTACCCGCCCTCGGCAACGTTGTAAGGGGCCGCGAGTTGACTGCTTTGGCGCGGATCGCTGGGAAAGACCGTGATGCGCGTCTTCACTTTCGGCTCCGGACCGGAAAAATCGACGCGCGTAATGAAAGGATGCTCTCCTTCCGCGAACAGATGCGTGACCCACGCCGAAACTCCGTCCTCGCACCACGCGATCCCCATCGGCGACCAATAGACCGGCTTGAGAGTATGAGTGAGCTGATGTGTCGCGACGTCAATCACGGCCACCGAAGCGGCCCGATAAAGAGTCACCAGCGCGGTTTTCTGATCGCGCGAGAGCGCGACGGAATAAGGCCCGCTGCCCCACGCCAGATCGATCGTCGAGATCAGCGACCCGTCGTTCGCAAGGACGTACACTCGATCCGAGTCGTGACAGGCCACCCAGACTTCCGAGCCGTCCTCCTTGACC
>DATEKZ010000445.1:0-10479 GCA_035277185.1 Verrucomicrobiia bacterium | reverse complement strand
CCACGCATTCGAACCCGCGAGCGTGAAGGCACGCAGTTGGTTGGCGAAAGCGGCGAGATAAATCAACCCATCAGCACTCAGGGCGGCGGCTCCCAGTGGCGAGCCCGCCGTCGTGGCGCTCCAAACATTCGACCCTCCGGGTCCGTAGCACTGCAGGCCGGTCCCGTTGTCGCCGAGAATCACGAGACCATTCGATGCGACGGTTGGAGTCGTGTAGAACGTATTTCCCGCCGGGGTCTGCCAGCGCACTGTCCCATCGGGATTGAGCGCCTTCAGCCCCAGGAAGCCGCAACTCACGTAGATTGCGCCATCGTCAGCGATTGCAACTCCCGGCAGCGGCGCGTCTCCAAGAGGCAATGATCCCGCGAGGACCTCCCAGAGTAGATTGCCGTCCGGACGAACGGCAGCCAGGCGTCCGTTTCTCAACAGGGCATACACGGTGCGGTCGCGTCCGACGGCCAGCGAACCGACGCCGCTTCCGAGGTTCGTGCTCCACGTGGACTGTCCGCCGGATGTGACGGCGTAGAGCGTGCCGATGGCTGAACCCACATAGATCGTCCCATCCTGTCCGAGCGCCGGCGTGGTTTCGATTGCGTCGTCCGCCATTAATTCCCAGCGCTTCGTTCCGTCAGGGTTCAACGCGAGCAACGGCGAAGGGTAGGGAAATTGGTTCAACGCCCCACGGATGCCGACGTAGATGGTGCCGTCTTCCGAGAGGGTCGGCGCTGTCAACATTGCTTTGCCCGTCCAGTACTGCCAGCGAATGGTTCCATCCGGCCGCAGTGCCACGACTTTCCGCCCCGGATCGGTCGAGCCGAACGTCGGCAGGTTGACCGATACATACACGGTTCCGTCGTCCCCAACGGCCGGCGATCGGTCAATGATCCCGCCAAGGTTCCATTCGTAGAGAAGTTCACCCGAGACAGCCTGGCGGCGCATGCCGCTTGCCGGCGCGCTGAAAGGGCTCACTCCCGTGACGTTTTTCGCTTTGATCCAGTACGTGTACGCGGTTTCTGGAATCGCACTGTTATCGTCGAAGAAGAGCTGACCGGTCAGTTCGCCCAGCAGCGCGGCTTGCGCGACATTCGTTGTGGCGGAGCGGAAGACCTGATAGGCGGAGGCGCCGATGACTGAATTCCAACTCACTCGCACATCCGTGACGCGTGTGCGCAGCGTGGCGTTTACCGACGACGGCCCTGCCGGGGCGGGCGGAGCTTGAGTGGCACGGCCAGTTCGCTCGGGACCTTGCCGGGTTTGAGGCCACGCCGATGGTGCCGGGCCGCCAGCCGTCTTCACGGCATACACCAGGCCGTCGCCGGCGCCGAAACAGACGATCCCATTCCCGATGGTCGGAGCACCGGTAGCGGCGCCCCCTTCATTAAAGTCCCACTGCTTGACGCCCGCGGCGCTGAAAGCTGAAAGCGTCGTGTTGGGCGGAAACCAGACAGCCTGGGTTACGTAGATGGCTCCATCCGCGCCGACGGCTGCGCCCCGAGGTTCCCCGGCGATCGCCACGTCCCATTTTCTGGTGCCCTGGGGGAACAGGGCGTAAACGCGCCGGTCCGCGTTGCCGCCGTAAATCACACCGTTCGGGTCAATGCACCAGGGACCGCCTCCATTTGAAAACGGAAACCGCCAACGCGACTGGCCGTCGGGATTCAGGGCCTGCATTGAAATACTGCCAATAACCAATCCGCCATTCGCATCCAGGATGAGTGCACCGAGATAGGGGTCCTCACTCGCGAACTCCCAAAGGAGCGTTCCGCCTGGCCGCAGTGCCAGCACCTGTCCGACGCGTGTCCCGCAGTAAATCGTGCCGTCAACAGCGATTATCGGTGGGGAATCGAAGATTTGTCCGTTGCTGAAGCTCCACTGGACGGCGCCATCGCGACTCATGGCGATCAATCGATAGGTTTCTGGAACCGGGTAAAGGCGCGCGGTGACATAAAGCTCGCCGCCGCTGCCGATCGCGACATCCGAAGCCCAGTCGGCGTCCAGTGGCAACCTCCATTTGAGCTGGCCGGAATCGGTGATGGCCCACACCGAAATGTGTTCAACGGCCGGGTATCGATTCGTTGCCCCCGCGAAATAGATGGTGCCGTCGCTGTCCACACTCGGTGAACCGCTGATCCGGCCTCCATATTTGAAAGTCCATCTCAAGTGCCCGGCGGAGTCCGCCGCGTAGAGGTGGCCGTCGCTGGAAACCGCGAATGCGTTGCCGTTCGACCCGATCGCAGGGGAGCCATTGATGGCACCTCCAGTCGGCAAGGTCCATAGGGTCTCACCCGCGGATGCCACCCGTCGGCGACCTTGGACGGGACCGGCGGCGGGCCCGAGACCGGCCAGATTCGTCGCCCGAACAAAGTATTGATAGCTCGCGCCTGGAACGGCTGTGCGATCCTCGAAAACGTTCGTGCCGGTGAAGCCGTCAACCAAAACCGCGGCCTGGCCCAGATCGGGCAGTGCGCCGCGCAACAATTGATAGTGCGTCGCGCGAGGAACGCTGTTCCAGCGGAGGATGACTTTGTCGGTGTGGGCGTCCAGCGTGGCGGTCAGATTTGTCGGCGCGGATGGCAGTGTGACCGGGCTCGCGATGCTCGCGCGGTGCCGCGTGTCGCGCCGCGCCATCGGCCAGCCGGAGGCTGCGAGGGGAGCGCCAGTGCCCTCGACGGCATACAGCACGCCATTTGTACCTCCCGAACCGAAGTAAACCGTGCCGTCTCCGCCGATCATCGGCGGCCCCAGATCGAATCGACCGGCATCGAATCGCCAGAGGAGTTGGCCGCTGGGATTCAGCGCATGCAGCCAACGTTCGACATTCACATACAGCGTGCCATCGGCCGCGAGTGCTGGCGACCAGACGGAGGGATAGGTGTCGAGTAGATTCTCGATCTGGGATGCCCAACGAAGTTGCCCGTTGGGTTCCAGGGCGACCACCCGTCCGGCGTTAAAGCAGTAATAGATCGTGCCGTCCGGTCCTACTACAGGTGAGCCTAGGGCAGGTGATCCGCCCTCGAAACGCCAGAGGTTTGAACCGGACGAATTGAGCGCCTGGATCGAACCCTCGAGGATGTTGGGGCCCGAGACAGGAACCAACACACTTCCTCCGGCGATTGGGGTGGCCGAAGCATAGGTTGAATTGCCGACCTGAACTTTCCATCGCAATAGGCCGTCAGGGTTTACGGCTGCGAAAAAACCGTAGTCTTCAGGCAGATACAGCGTGCCATCTTCGGCAATCACCGGCGGGGCGCTGAATCGCTCCTTGAGAATCCAGCGGAGGCTGCCATCCGGACTCACTGCAAAGAGCCGCTGCTCTCCATTGCCGGCGTATCGGGCCACGTAGATCGCTCCATCAGGGCCAACCAACGGATCAGTCAAGTAGTAGGTGTAGCCAGTGTACGGATCCGAGTAGGCAAATTCCCATCGCTTGGAGCCATCAGGGTTCAAGGCATACAGTTTGTCCGAACCGAAGTAGATCGTCCCGTCGTCCGCGACCGTGGGCGTTCCCAAGCCACTCTGCGAAGTCTGGAAGCTCCATCGAACCGTCCCCGAAGGCGTCACCGCGTAAAGCCGCCCTTCGCACGTGGTCACGAGCAGGTCGCCATTTGTCGCGAGCGCGGGTGCCCCGTAAATGCACGCACCCAGAGGCAGTTCCCACCGCTTTTCCCCCGGGGCGGCGGCAACCGACGCCGCGTTCACAACCAAACACGCGAGCATCGCCCTATAAAAGGCTCCCGGGCACATCCTCCTTGTCATATTAACTAAACGCGACCGAATCTTACGCCCAACAGGGCGCGCCATTCAACAATGTTTTTCCCGCAACTGAGCATACGCGGCCACCCTGCGCGGAACGAGATGCAGGTCCGCCATACGCATGGCATACGGGCTGGGGCGAACATTTGCTCCGACTGACGAATCCGATTAGACTTCGAGCGTGAAGGTCAAGAAAGCGCTCCTGCTGCTCGGTTCTCTCCTGATCGCTTTTCTCCCTCTGCGGCTCGGCGCGAACCCTTGGAATGGCAAAGTCGTTCTTCAGGGTTTCTGGTGGGATTATTGGAACAATAATTATCCCAACAACTGGTCCACTTATCTCGCCGATCTCGCCCCGCGCTTGCGCGAGATGGGCATCGACGCCGTCTGGATCCCCCCCACCATCAAAAACAAAAACGCCACCGGCTCCGTCGGTTACTCGCCATTCGACCACTACGATCTGGGCGACAAATTCCAGGGCGGCAGCACGGGCACTCGCTTCGGCACGAAGGACCAATACCTGCGCGCCGTCGCCGTGCTGCACGCGAATGGCATCGATTTGATTCAGGATCTCGTCTGGAACCACATGGATGGCGCGGGTTCGGACACCGGCGCGGGCGGACAGGACCCGGCTGCGCCATCGAACAAATACAAAAACTTTCGCTACGCCTGTTTTGCCACGCCTGGCACATCAAACACCGCGACGAACTACGGCGCCCGGAGCGGCCGTTTTTCGAAGAACTGGCAGAACTTTCATCCCAACCCGGACCACAACACGGAAGGCGACGACATCACGGCCGGCTTTTTCGGGCCGGATATCTGCTATTACCAGAACGCCCACGGTCTGAGCAGCAACTCCAGTTACAATCCGCCGCAGTCAACGGATTACATGCGCAACGGCATTCGGGCCTGGTCGATCTGGCTGAAGAAACAGACCGGCGTGGATGGCTTCCGTCTCGATGCGGTCAAACATTTCGAGACCTGGGCGGCGAAGGATTTTGTCTGGAACCTCGCTCACAACGCCGGCTTCGCTTCCGGCGGTCCGCAAATGTATGCCGTCGGCGAATACATCGGCAGCGCCGGTGAAATCGACGCGTGGGTGGACAACGTCAACAACAGCGATGGGTTCACCGATGTGGTCGGCAGTTTCGATGTGAGCCTGCGCGGCGCCATCAAAAACATGGTCGGCTCGCTCGGCTCTTTCAATCTCGCGTCGATTCCCGGGGCGCAACAAAACCGGCGCAATCGCACCGCTCCCTATGTCAACAGCCACGACACTTTCCGCCCTGTCCTGAGCGCCGGCGGAGATTACATCGGGTGGGACACCGGCAACGAGCTGGGCGGCCACATCGATCCGTTCGATCCGCGGATCCAGGCCGCGTACGCCGTAGCGATGGCGGTGGACGGTTCGCCGACGATCTTTTTCGAAGACCTGTTTGACATCGGCGGTACCGGAAGGCGCTGGACGCATGATCCGCAAAGCACGACTCAATTGCCCGAACGCGACTGGCTGGTCAACCTCCTCTGGTGCCATCAGAAACTGAACTTCAAAGACGGCGCGTATCGCGTGCGCTGGCAGGCCTCAGACCTGTTGATCATCGAGCGCAGCGCCCGCGCGATCATCGGCGTGAACGACCATTGGGACACCTGGCAGTCCGCAACGGTGCAGACGGATTTTGGTGCGAACGTTCAACTCCACGACTACTCGGGCGCCAACAGCAACGACATCTCGACCGATGGGAGCGGTCGGGCCACGATCTTTGTGCCGCCGTGCAACGGATCGAATGTGCGGCGCGGTTATTGTGTGTGGGGCCCGAACGGTGTCACCGGCGGATTCAATCCTGTCACCCGCTCCACCACACAGGAGTGGGAAATGTCGGACGATTTGGGCGATTCGCATCCGAACTCGCTGCAGCAGGGCGGCGCGCTGCCGGCAAATTCAATTGCGATGCGGACTGTTGGCAGGATTTATCCGATGTTTGGCACCACTGTGACCGTGAACCTTTACCCGGAAAAGCCAACCAACGCGGTCGTCTTGCGGCTGCTCAATCAGTCGAACATCGAAGTGACCAACGTGACCGGCACAGGCACGTTGACGCTGACTTATACCGCCACAGCCGTCAAATATCACACGCTCAGGGCGCAAAACGCGAGCGTCGCCAACGCCGATCAGCGGGTTTACGTCAAGGCCAACTACACTGCGCCCCGCAATCTGCGCGCCGCGCCGGTCATCGCTCAGCCTATGCTTTCGCCGAGCGCAGAATTTCAGTTCAGCGTCACGGAGAGTCAGGGGTTCAGTTACGTCGTCGAGGGTTCTGTTAACCTTACAAGCTGGCTCTCACTGAAAACGAACGTGGCCCCGTTCATTTTTGTCGATGGCGCGGCAACAAACCTCCCTGCGCGCTTTTATCGCGCCCGCACCGGACCGTGACCGCGCCTGAAACGAAGCGAAAGCGGCGGAGGGCCACCGCAGTCCCGGACGCTGGCGCGAGTTCCTGTGGCGCCCGTTACGCGCGAAGCGTCCCGGAGTGCGCCAGCCCTCTGGCGCTCTGACCCTGCGCTCTCCAAAGCGGAATGAAAGATCGAGGACCCGGCAAGGATGTTCGACTCCGGAGGCGTCAGTCGTTGGACATCGACCGGCGCCTCTGTTAGCCTCTGCGCCATGCCGCCGGACTATTGCCCCCATTGTGGCGCGGAGGTTCCGCCGGACGCCGGGGCCTGTCCCGAGTGCGGCTCCGACGAGAAAACGGGATGGTCCGACCGCGCCCACACCGACCGCCTCGGCATTCCTGACGGCGAATTCGATTACGACGAGTTCGTAAAGGAAGAGTTTGGGCAAAAGAGAGAAAGTCGTGTCCGTCCGCGCGGAATCAATTGGTTCTGGTGGGTTGTCGCCGTCATTCTTCTTCTGGCCTTCCTGGGATTCTTATCGCGCTGATGGATTACGCTTCTGGAGGCCCGCGAAACACGCGAAAGGCCGCGAAACGCAAAAGACATCTTCGTTGTGAGACTGTGGAATAGAGTGACGCTGCTGCTCCGGTCTCATTCATTGTTTTAGCGCCCTTTCGCGTGTTTCGCGGGCACACCTGCATTTCATTTCACGCCGCAACGGACTTGCACGCAGGTTCCGACTCCCTTTAGTCTGCCCGCCTCTGATGTATGGCCGCACCCGATCAAAACCCTGCGGGAACTGAAGCCGCAAAGCCGTCCGATTTCATCCGTGACATCGTGGAACAGCACGTCGCCGGGAAGCGCTACCCGCAGATCCACACGCGCTTTCCGCCGGAGCCGAACGGATACCTGCACATCGGGCACGCCAAGAG
Source organism: Verrucomicrobiia bacterium (assembly GCA_035277185.1). GTDB lineage: Bacteria > Verrucomicrobiota > Verrucomicrobiia > Limisphaerales > AV2 > DATEKZ01. Next base: position 3,406 of record DATEKZ010000445.1, on the reverse strand, counting down.
TATCTGCCTGAATTTCGGCATCGCGCGCGAGTTCGGTGGCATCTGTAACCTCCGTTACGACGATACCAACCCCACGAAGGAAGAGGTCGAATACGTCGATTCCATCTTTGAAGATGTCCGCTGGCTCATCAGCGGCTGGGCGGATCATTGTCTCGGCCTGAAACCGAAAAGCAAAACACCCGAAACGATCACGAGTAACGGAAAGTCGGACTTTTACCTGGCTCCATCAACTATCAACCATCAACCATCAACCAACGTCGAGCCCTTCTACGCCTCCGACTACTTCGCCCAGCTTTACGAATACGCCGTTGCATTGATTAAAAAGGGCAAAGCCTACGTGTGCGATCTCTCGCCCGAGGACACCGACGCCTATCGCGGCGCGCCGGATCGTCCCGGCAAGGACAGCCCGTTTCGAAATCGCAGCATCGAGGAAAGTCTCGACCTCTTCACGAGGATGAAGGCCGGTGAATTTCCCGATGGCGCCCGCACGCTGCGCGCAAAGATCGACATGGCGTCGCCGAACATCTGGATGCGCGATCCCGTCCTCTATCGCATTCGCCATGCCGAGCACCATCACACCGGCGGCCAATGGTGCATTTATCCGATGTATGACTTCGCCCACTGCCTGAGCGATTACATCGAAGGCATCACGCACAGCATCTGCACGCTCGAATTCGAAGTCCATCGCCCGCTCTACGATTGGATTCTGGAATCGCTCGACCTGCCGCGCCCGCTCCCGCACCAATACGAGTTCGCGCGTCTCAGTCTCGGCTACACCATCATGAGCAAGCGCAAGCTCATGCAGCTCGTCAACGAAGGCCTCGTCTCCGGCTGGGACGATCCGCGTATGCCGACCATCTCCGGCATTCGCCGCCGCGGCGTCACCGCCAGTGCTTTGCGCGCGTTTGCCTATCACATCGGCATCACGAAGTACAACGGCCTCACCGACGTGGCCGTGCTCGAACACGCCATCCGTGAAGACCTGAACAAGCACGCGCTCCGCCGTCTCGCCGTGCTGCGCCCGATCAAAGTCGTGCTGACCAATGTTCCGGCTGGAGAGACCATCGAATGCACCGCGACGAACAACCCTGAAGATCCCGCGTCGGGCGCGCGCAACGTTCCTCTCACGCGGGAGATTTACATCGAGCAGGACGATTTCATGGAGGTGCCGCCGCCGAAATATTTCCGTCTGCGTCCCGGAGGCGAAGTGCGTCTCAAATACGCCTTTATCATCAAGTGCGACGAAGTGGTGAGGGATGCGAGCGGCGGGATCGTTGAACTGCACTGCACCGCCGATCTCGACAGCAAGACCGGCGGTCCGACGGCGAATCGCAAGGTTAAAGGCACGATTCACTGGGTGAGCGCCGCGCATGCCATCAATGCGGAAGTGCGTCTCTACGACCGGTTGTTCACCGTGCCCGAACCCGATGCCGCCGGTGACTTCAAGCAACATCTCAATCCGGACTCTCTGGAAGTGGTGACGGCGAAATGCGAGCCAAGTTTGAAGGACGCGAAGCCGGAGTTGCGTTATCAGTTCGAACGGTTGGGCTATTTCTGCATCGATTCCGGCCCGCAACCCTCAACGCTCAACCCTCAACCAACCTTCAATCGGACTATAACGCTCAAGGATACCTGGGCGAAGGAGGGGCGGAAGGGATGAAGGTGATGCCTGTTGGCGCCCGTTTCTCAAGCGCCAGAGGGCTGGCGCACTCCGGGACGCTTCGCGCACGACGGGAGCCGCAGGGAACTCGCGCCAGCGTCCTGGACTGCGGCGGCCCTCCGCCGCTTTTTGGATTGAGTTGATTCAAAATGTGACTTCCCTTCCCCTCGTCGCATCATGTCCGAACCGAAAACCCCCTGGCCGCACGCACCCGTGCATCAGCTCGCCGAACGCGGGACTTACTTCGTCACGGTCTCAACCTATCAGAAGGCTCATCATTTTCGGGGCGCAAATCGGCTCCGCGTTTTGCATCGCGGCTTGTTGACTGTGGCCGGCCAGTTCGACTGGCAACTGGAGGCATGGGCGGTCTTCTCCAACCACTATCATTTCGTCGCTCACTCGCCTGATGACGCAGCAGATGCTTCCAGCCTGAGCGCCATGTTGAGTATCTTGCACGTGAAGACCGCCGAATGGGTCAACAAGCTCGACAGTTCACCGGGCAGGCAGGTTTGGTTCAATTTCCGGGACACAAAACTCACACGTCAGCGGTCGTATCTGGCACGGTTGAATTACGTCCATCAGAATGCGGTGAAGCACGGACTTGTGCCGGTGGCCTGCCAGTATCCGTGGTGTTCGGCGGCATGGTTCGAGCGAACCGCATCACCCGCAATGGTAAAGTCCATATACCGATTCAAGACAGACCGCATCTCGGCGGAGGATGAATTTGAGCCGAGCGCAGATTGGTAGTTGAAAAGAGCGCCAGAGGGCTGGCGCACTCCGGGACGCTTCGCGCCTGCCGGGAGCCGCAGGGAACTCGCGCCAGCGTCCTGGACTGCGGCGGCCCTCCGCCGCTTTTTGAATTGAGTTGATTCAAAATGTGACTTCGCTTCCCTTATTGGAGCAGGCGTCTTTGCATCATGCCTGAACCGAAAAAAGCGCCAGAGGGCTGGCGCACTCCGGAACGCTTCGCGCCTCCCGGCTGCCGCAGGAATCGAGCGCCGAACAACCTTGTCGGAATCAACGCTCCAACCTACGCTCCCACGAGTCAAAACAAGAATTGAAACTATTATGAAACTCATTCCGCTGTTGCTGGTCACCTTGGCGTTCGCCGTCTCGGCTCAGGCCGCCTCCATCGAAGGCGTCATCCAACTCAAATACGACGAGTCAGCGTTTGCCAAGGACACCTTCAAGAAGGAGTTTGGCGACGTGGTGAAGGCGACGTGCAACTGGCGCGCGGGCGATTTTTTCGGGAAGGAAACGATCTTTGCCGGCGTCACGGTCAAGAACACGGGAAACAAACCGATGTTCTTCCAATACTACGTTGCCTTCTTCGACAAGGACAAGAAGCTGATCGGCTCTTCGGGACAAGGCTCATTTGGCGACGATGGATTAAAGGCAGGCCAGGAAACGCAAATGGGATCATGTCTGATCCACCTGCCGAAAGACCGATACAAGGACATCGCTTCCTATCAGGCGATCATTTACGAGTCCGACGTTGCGCCAAAGAAGAAATAGGGAATAGCAAAACAATCAGGCGTTCGCCTCGGCTGCGGTCATGGCTTTGGCTTAGCAACGGATTCCAGCAGATGAAATCTGCGCTTTCCTCCTAACGCGCGCGTTGGGAGCCGCTGTCCGCCCGCCGCACGCGCAGCGCGATGTCCTGATCGAAACCGGGACCGTCAACGGACAACCCGCCGCCGGGGTGATCGATGATTTTCGGCGGTTCCCATTCGCCGGTCGCGGGGT
>DATEKZ010000444.1:0-2208 GCA_035277185.1 Verrucomicrobiia bacterium | reverse complement strand
CGAGCGCCTCTCCTAACACGACCATCGCGTGATTCGTCCCAGCGTGGCCGAAGGGAGTTCCCTCTCCTGGAGGAGAGGGTCAGGGTGAGGGCGAGCCAATTCTCTAACTGCCCAGAGATTGAGTGCGCAGTCTTGCGGCGCGCTGAATCTCAATAAGCGCGAGCAGACAGGTGCGCAAGCCCCTGCACAATCGCCACGCCGGACGACGTTCCCAGTCGCGTGGCGCCGGCTTCAATCATCGCCACCGCCGTCAGCGTGTCCCTAATTCCGCCGGCAGCCTTGACGCCGAAATCCGGGCCGACGGTGCGGCGCAGAAGTTTGACGTCCTCGATCGTAGCGCCGCCGGTACCGAAGCCCGTGGACGTTTTCACAAATTGCGCGCCGCTATCGAGTGCCAGCCGGCAGGCGCGGACCTTCTCGTTCTCTGACAGCAGACAGGTTTCGAGGATGACTTTCACCGGCCTTTCGTCCGCTGCTTCCGTGACGTCGCGCAGTTCACGGAGCACGTAGCCATCATCGCCGTCCTTGAGCCTGCCGATATTGATCACCACGTCGATCTCCTGCGCGCCGTTGTCGATGGCCGATTCTGTTTCGAATCGTTTGGAATCGGCGTCCGTGGCGCCCAGGGGAAAACCGACGACGGTGGCGACCTTGACGTCGCTCTCTTCCAGGAAATGACGCGCCTGAACAACGCGCGACCCGTTCACACAAACCGCGTGGAAGCCATACTCCTTCGCCTCGGCGCAGAGTCTCTCGATTTCTTTCAGCGACGCTTCCGGTTTCAGCAACGTGTGGTCGATGTAACGGGCCATGTCCGTGGCGGAGAGCGATGTCATGACTCTATTTCGGGAGTAAATCCGCCACCATCGATTTTTCTTCCTTCAATTCGTTCACCGTCGCATCGATCTTTCCGCGACTGAACTCGTTGATGGGAACGCCCTGGACGATCTCAAGTTTCCTGCCGTCGCTGCGAATCGGGAACGAGGAGATGAGTCCCTGCTCGACGCCATAGCTGCCTTCGGAACAGACACAAACGCTGTGCCAGTCGCCGGACGGCGTCGGCTCGACGATGGAGCGGACGCTGTCGATCACGGCATTGGCCGCGCTGCCGGCGCTCGAAGCGCCCCGCGCCTTGATGATCGCCGCGCCGCGCTGCTGGACGGTCGAAATGAATTCGCCCTTCAGCCACGCTTCGTCCTTGATCAGGTCCGTCGCCGGTTTGCCGTTGATGTTCGCGTTGTAGAAATCGGGATACTGCGTTGCCGAGTGATTGCCCCAGATGGCGACGTTGGTGACGGCGGTGACATCGACGCCCGCCTTTTTTGCCAGTTGCGTTTTTGCGCGATTCTCATCGAGCCGGGTCATGGCGTGCCAGCGGTCGCGCGGGACATCGGGCGCGTTGTTCATGGCGATCAGGCAATTGGTGTTGCACGGATTGCCGACCACGAGGATGCGCACGTCGCTGGCGGCGTTTTTTTGAATCGCGCGCCCCTGGCCGATGAAGATTTTTCCGTTGATGCCGAGCAGGTCCTTGCGTTCCATGCCTTGTTTGCGCGGCACGTTGCCGACGAGCAACGCCCAGTTCACACCGCGGAAACCCTCGTCGAGATTCGCCGTTGGGACGACGCCCTTCAACAACGGGAACGCGCAATCGTCGAGTTCCATGACGACGCCATTCAAAGCGGGCAGAGCGGGTTCGATTTCGACGAGGTGCAGAATTACCGGCTGATTCGGACCAAGCATGGCGCCGGAGGCGATGCGGAAAAGGAGGGAGTAACCGATCTGGCCGGCGGCGCCGGTGACGGCGACACGAATGGGATTGGTGCTCATAGTTTATTTGTTCGCGCAGTATAAGTGTTGAGATTCCAGGGAAGCAAGCGCGGGAAGAATGGCATGCGTCGAGACAGAATGTTGGCGTTCCAGGCTATCCTGAGCCGCACTCATTTAATCCAAACCGCAGATGAACGCAGATCAAACAGGAAACGAAACCGGACTGGACCGAATCTCGCGAATTAGAAAAGACATTTATACCACAACCAGGCAAACCTTTCTTTTCTTGGCAAAGAATTGGCCGCAAGAGAACCCAGCGCGGCAAAGCCGCAACCAAACGGAGCGCGCGACGCCCCGGCGCGCAGCAGGTCCGCACTCTCTCAGAAATTGTCTTTAGCTTAGAGATCCGAACGCCGTCGGGCCAGCCAAGCTGCTGCG
>DATEKZ010000443.1:0-5191 GCA_035277185.1 Verrucomicrobiia bacterium | reverse complement strand
CCCAACCCCAACCGACCTTAACTCAACCCGCGCGGTGGATCATTCGCTCCGTCTCCATCAACTCCAGCCGCCGGCGCGCGGCCAGCGCCTGAGGAGTTTGCGGAAACTCGGAGACGATCCGTTCGAGGAGCGCTTGGGCGGCCACCGCATCGTGTCGGTATTTGATCTGCCACGCTGCCACCAGGGCCAGCCATTCGGCGCGCTTCGACACGGGTTGATCGGGCATGCCGATCAACAGGTTCAACTGCTCGATGGCCAGGTCCGTTTTCCCGAACTGTTCGCCGAGCAGAATGGCGAATGATTCCCGCGCCCCCGCGTCGTTCGGATTGCGCTTCAGCCGTTCGACGAGACGATCCGCCTGCGCCCGGGCTTCCGCCGGACCGACCGCCGGCCGTTCGTTCCGGGTGTCGTCGTCCAGCGCGTCGCCGAGCGCCGGGAGCCGGAAGATCTTCGGTTTGCGTTGTTCGAGGAGGTCCTCCCGGGTGGCCGGCAACTGGTCGATGCGCAGTTTCGCCATTCGCGCAAAGTGAGTGCCGGGCAGCAGCAGAATAATCGCCTCGAGGGCGCTGCGTGCGTTGTCCGGATCGGCGGCAAGTTTCAGATGCCAATCGGCCAGCCGGTGAAACGCCAGAGAAATATGCACGCCGGACACGGATGGCTGGGTGCAAAGCTCTCGTATCGTGCGATCGGCTTCGGGCAGGTCATTGAAGTGATTGGCGTAAAGGTCGGCCAGCATTATCCAGCCTTCGAAGTCGTCTTCGCACTTTTCCAGTTCGCCGATAATCTCCAGTTCGGCGTCCTTGTACTTTCCGAACTTGAGCCGGGCGACCGCGGGCGAATAGTTCGGTCCGGACACCGTCGTCACGAGCATCGAGGATCGCAGGTGCACGATCGGCGCGAGCCAGAGCATCATCGCCAGTCCCCAACCCGGCGCCCCGGTGACGAGGAAGACGAACGCCGCCACAGGGACAAGAAACAAACTGCAGAACAGGAAGTAGTGGTCGAATTCGCGGCGGTCCGGGCTCATTTGCGCGATGGCCAGCGTGAGACGGACGAACGTGATTGCCGCCCAGCAGGAGCTGATCAGGAACAGAACAAGAATGGAACTCGTGGCGAGCGCGCCAGGCCAGCCTTTACCTTGCGCTATTGCCGTCGCCACCCCGGACGAAAGCACCGGCATGCCCGGCAGGAGTCCTGAGTTGATGGCAATCCAGACTAGAAGCGGCACCAGCAATCCCTTGCCGGCCCAGACGACGAAGCCTCGCCGCCCCCCGCCGAAGTCGGGCAGGTTCACCCAGTAATGGTAACCAAGCATCAGGAACGCGGCACTCATGACGAGGGCGTTTCCAGTGGCCAGGGCAGAGGATGTCATCCGGGAATGATTGGACAGCCGGGGTCAGGCCTTTGTCACGCGCTTCCTGCCCAGTTCTTTCATCAACTTCGACAGCGGCAGTGTGTTGATCACTTCCGCTTTGGTCAGCCAGCCTTTTCGGGCGATGCCGGCGCCGAGGCGGAGGAAACCCGCATGCTCGTTGCGGTGGGCGTCGCAATTGATCACACACTTAACACCCTTGTCCCTCGCGTAGGGCCACAGGCGCCAGTCGAGATCGAAACGATAGGGATTGGCGTTCAATTCGATCCACGTGCCGGTTTCGGCGCAGGCGTCGATCACGGCCTGCTGATTGACTTTGTACGGCTCCCGTTCCAGCAGGAGCCGTCCGGTCAGGTGACCCAGCATGTGGACGAACGGATTTCCGGCGGCACGGATGATCCGCTTCGTCATTTCAGCCTCGTTGTGGGAGAAGCCCTGGTGAACGCTGGCAACGACCACGTCGAGTTCCGCCAGCAGGTCGTCCGGGAAATCGAGCTTGCCGTCGGCCAGAATGTCCACTTCGCTGCCGGTCAGGAGGCGAAAGGCGCTCCCTTCTTCGGCCAGCCTGCCGTTGATCTCCTTGATGGTTTTGATCTGTTCGCGAAGGCGCTTTGGGTCGAGTCCATTCGCGACGAATGACGACTTCGAGTGGTCGGTAATCGCCCAGTAAGCGCATCCGAGTCCCTGCACGTGTGCGGCCACGTCCTCCAGCGGATGCCGGCCGTCGCTCCAGTTGGAGTGGTTGTGGAGCGAGCCTTTGAGATCCGTCCACTCGATCAGTTTCGGGATTTCGCCTTTCTCCGCGGCTTCAAACTCGCCTTTGTCCTCGCGCAATTCCGGCGGAATGTACGCCAGGTCGAGCTTTTGGAACACGTCTTCCTCGGTCTTGCACGGCACGAGCAGTCCGGGATCGCGCGTCTCTTCCTTGGACTTGAACAGGCCGTATTCGTTGAGGCGCAGGCCGCGTTCGATGGCGCGCTGGCGCATGACAATGTTGTGCTCCTTGTTCCCGGTGAAATACATCAGCGCATACGGAAACTCTGAATCGCTGACCACACGCAGGTCCGCCTGGATGCCGCCTTCCAGAATCACGCTCGCCTTCGTATCGCCCCTGGCGCTGACGCTTATCACTCCCGGCTGCGTCGTAAAGAATTCGATAACCTTCCCGGGCTTCTTTGACGAAACCAGGAAGTCGATGTCGCCGATCAACTCCCGGTGCCGCCGAACGCTGCCACCGGTGCTGCAACGGATGACATCGGGATGGCCGCGAAGGCTTTCAAGGATCGGTTCCGCGACGGTCAGCGCGTCGCTCAGCAAATGTCGGGACGTATAGGTGCGCCGAAACTCGATCCCTTCCAGAATTTTGCTTTGTGTCTTCTCGCCGAATCCTGCCAGCTTCGCAACTTGGTCCGCTTTGCAGGCCGCTTCGAGCTGCTCGACGGTTTCGATGCCGAGTTTGTCGTGGAGCACTTTGACCTTTTTGGGACCGACGCCGGGGATGCCGAGCATCTCGACCAGACCCGCCGGAACCGATGCCTTGAGATCCTCATAGTACGGCAACCTGCCGGTCGTGACCAGTTCGGCGATCTTTTTCTGGATACTTTCGCCGACGCCTTTGATTTCGACGAGGCGGTCTTCGGCGACGACCTTCTCCAATGGTTCAGAAAGAGCTTCCAGCGCACGGGCGGCGCCCTCGTAGGCGCGGGCCTTGAACGGGTTCTCGCCCTTGAGTTCGAGCAGAGTGCCGATTTCCGTGAGGATTTCCGCAATCCGGTCTTTGTCCATGGCGGCAATATGGAGTTCTGGTCTTGAACTTCAAAGTTCAAACTCGAGTGCTACAGGGCCCATGCCAGACCCGGTCTTCTCCCTCTCCCCTCAACGGGGAGAGGGCCGGGGTGCGGGGTGAGGGGTGAGAAAGGCAGAACCTCAGACGGGTGATAACGAGGATTCCTGGCGCGCGTCGGTTTGGAAAGAAGATCGGAAGCCAGTTTGTAACGTCTCACCCCTCACCCTCAATCCCTCTCCCCGTTGAGGGGAGAGGGAGCCACTGCGGCCGCACCATTCGACTCAATTCCGTCTGTGTGTACCACCCCGACCCTGCAAGAAACTGAGATGCGCCCTCGCGCGCACAAGGCCGGACCTTCGTTTTAGTTGCTGAGAACTCGCGTCTCTGATAGAGAAAACCTTATCCAGAACGCCGCACGGAGCGCTAAGAATTTGTCGTCGGGGTTCTTCGAGGAAAACCAGGTTAACATGAGTCGCTCACGGGCAAAGGTGCGGTCCGCGCCGGTAAATCTTTTCCTGCTCGTTTTCATCACGGTGTCGCCGTTCACCGGCTTTGGCCAACCTTTTCTCGAAGTCACGAACTTTCCCGGATTGTTCGCCGGGCCGCTGGACTGGGGAGATTTTGACAACGATGGCAGGCTCGACCTGTTTGCCGCCGGATGGCACGTCGTTAGCGATGGCGGGTGGGTGCCGCAAACCAGGGTTTATCGAAATCTCGGCGGTGGAAATTTCGCGGAACTCAGCGGCACCGGCTTGCCCGATGTCCGCGATGCCGATGGCATGGTTGGCGATTATAACAAGGACGGAAACGTGGACGTGCTGCTCAGCGGGCAAAGTTCGGGTTTTGTTCTGAGCGCCTTTCGAAACTCCGGGGCCGGGAGTTTCAGCGAAGTAAGCGGTCTAGGACCGCCCCCGGCGTTTAGCGTGACGTGGGGCGATATGGACAACGACGGCGACCTGGACGTTTCGGCGCGCAATTATCTCATTCAAGGTTCGCCTTCAGATTTCTTCCGAAACGCCGGCAACGATTCTTTCGTCAGTGTGGGTGATCCGTTGCCATCGAACCTTAAGGCCGCAACCTGGTGCGATTACGACCAGGACGGATTCGGCGACCTGCTGGCGACGGATAATCCGGGAAGCGGCAATGTCCGCCGGCTGTTTCATAATAATCGCGATGGCACATTCACAGACATTGGCGCCAGCTTTGCGCCCAGGGGCTCCACGGCATGGGGCGATTTCGACAACGACGGCGACCCGGACCTGCTCATCTTCAGCGATTCGGGAAATCAGATTTATCGCAACGACGGAAGCAACATTTTTTTCGCCGTCACGCTCGGCCTGCCCGCCACGCCGCCAGGCTCGGCGATTTTCGGCGACTTCGACAACAACGGTTGGCTCGATGTGCTCGTGACGGGCAACGCGGGCGGATCGACTCCGGTGACCAAACTGTTTCTCAATCAAAACGGCGCTTCGTTTACCGATTCCGGTCTCACTTTGCCGGGCGCGGCCGGGCCGATTCGCTGCGCGGATTTCGACAATGATGGCGACCTTGATTTCGCTTTTACCGGCACGACGACGGTTTCCGGGCTTGATCCTGTTTTTAAAGCTTTTCGCAATGATATCGTCACAAAAAATCCCAGGCCGAATCCGCCAACGGGACTGACCGCGGTCATTACCAATCTCAGCACAAGTCTGACTCTGAGCTGGAATCCCGCCTTCGACACGAACCAGTCCGGCGGCCATACTTACAATCTGCGTCTCGGCACCCGGCCAGGAGCGAGCGACATCCTCGACCCGACGGCGGACACAAGCGGTTTCCGCCGCCTCGTCGCCCCGGGCAACTGCGGCGGACGGCGGAGCCGCACGTTCACGAATCTCTCCGGCGGCGTTTATTACTGGAGCGTCCAGGCGATCGACCATTCCTACGTCGGTTCACCCTTCGCGCCGGAAGCTTCATTTATGCTGGCGAAGCCGACGATCTCGGATATTCCGGACCAGGTGCTCTTTCCTCACATCGCCAATTCAATTCCTTTC
>DATEKZ010000442.1:0-8563 GCA_035277185.1 Verrucomicrobiia bacterium | reverse complement strand
TGCACGATGGCTACTTCCTCGACGCGATCCTGTCCCACATCGCCGACCCACAAGTCGCCCGTGACCGGATCAAAGCTAAATCGCCATGGCTCGCGGAATCCGCAGGCCCAGATTTCCGGGCGCGCGTAGGAGTGGTTTAGAAACGGGTTGTCCGCGGGAATCGCATAGGCGAGGCCGGCGTCGGTACGGTCCACGTCGATTCGCAGAATTTTGGCGAGATGCGTCGTCAAATCCTGGCCGTGGCCTTGCGGGTCCTGTTGCGGGCCCGTATCGCCCATCGCAACGTAGAGGAATCCGTCGGGGCCGAATCCGATGCAGCCGCCGCTGTGATCCTGCGTTGCGCTGATAACCTTCCACAACCGGCGGGAAGGCTGGCCGGAGTCGCTTCTGAAGTCCGGCGCCGCCAATTTCTCCACGACAACTGTGGCGATCCGGTCATCCTCGAAGACCTGGTGTTTGACGTAGTATTTCCGGTTCTGCCGGAACTGCGGGTGAAATGCCAGGCCGAGCAGACCGTTCGGTCCGCGTTCGTTGAACAGTTCCCCTGCGAAATCGGCGAACAACGTTTTGGCATCGCCCTCGGATTTCTTTTCGAGCAACCAGATTTTGCCGGTTTGATGAACAACCAGAAAGGCACTACTGGCTCCAGGGACCTGCCCGAACCAAACCAGCCCGGAGCGGACATCGCCAGGCTTATGGACGAAGGCATGAGGGAAACGCAATTCCTCGCTGAAGAACGGCCGCACACCGATGGGTTTCGTGAGTTCGGGAATATCTGCGGGCATGCCGCGATGGCTCGCAAAAGCGGACTCTGGCTGCTTGAGCGCGACGAGATATCCGACGAGATCGGCGAATTCCTGCCGTGACATTCCTGCCTGCAATCCGTCCGGCATGAGCGACACGGCGCTGCCGCGCTGCGCCTGAATGTCGCCGGAGGCGATGCGGACAATCTGGCCGTCCGCGCCCATCAGGTCGATCCACTCCGCAGGCGCCTGCTTGAGAATACCGGAATGCTCCTCGCCGGACTTCGTCTCCACGATCGTGGCGCCGTAGCCCACGGCAATGGATGCGGAAGGTTCGAGGACGGCGTCGATCAACTCGCGGCGCGGAAACTTATCTCCGATGGCAAACAAATCCGGTCCCGCCTTGCCGCTGGTCCCGTCCACGGAATGACATTTCGAGCAAGCGGCCCGCTGTTCGGAAAAAAAGAGTTCCTTGCCGCGGAGCGCGTTCCCGTCATGGTTCATCGCAAAGTCGCGATACTCCCGAAGGGACCCGGGCGACGCGGTTGGCCTGGATTCGGTCGCCTGAGAGGACAAATTCTGGCCGAGAAGGACGGTCGTCGCAAAGAGAGACGAGAACGCGGTCAACACCATTGTCCGGCACAGGAGGCAAGAGGCGGTTGTCGAAGTCACGCGGCTTTGACGAACCGCGGCCTCGATGGCTTCGAAAGTCCCTTTTTGCGTGGCGCAGGTGCGTGAAGCGATCTGGTTCATTGCCGATGGCAAAGTGCCAGTCCGGGATTGGCGAGTCAGCCTTAATTTCGCGACCGTCGCACACGCCTGGCCGCTTCCAGGTTGTGCCGGCAGATCTCCCGGTATTTGCGCGAGAGGAAGCCGCGGGTGCCAGGCTTCAGGGGCTGCTTAAGTATCTGGGGAGTTGTTTCAGGATGGCCACTGTTGACTTGATCGAACGGGGCTGAGTGTGAAGACTGTCGGCGATGCGGACCGCTGGCGGTTCCCGGGGTCGCAATGCCTCGTTCGGCTTTGCCCCAAAACGATTGCTTCCGACACCCTATCGGGCGTTTCGTTGATGCCGGAAGGGTTGGTGGACGCACTGAACAGTGGACGACTTTCAGGGTTTATTGGCGTTTCTCCTTTTGCCGAGATGAGATATAGTCCGCGCGCGATGCAACATCGTTGAGGTGCAAACCGAACAGGAAACGAAACCGGCGCAGAAAAGCTGCCCCTGGTGGAGCAGGGCGCTGGTGGGCCGCCGTCCCCGCTGGACGCTGGCGCGCGTGATGGTGTTGATTGTCGTTACGTTCGTGTTGTTCAAGTTCCTCTTTATCCCGATTCGTCTTGAGGGGAACAGCATGTGGCCGACCTACCAGCATCATGCGATCAAACTGGTCAACAAACTGGCCTATCGAAAGCACCCGCCCCGGCGTGGAGACGTTGTGGCCATCTCCCTGCCGGGAACCAAGGTGATGGAGGTCAAGCGGATCATCGGCCTTCCCGGCGAGCGTGTGTCCGTCCGACGCCGGACGGGGATGGTGTACATCAATGACCAGCCCCTGGAAGAACCCTACCTGAAGAACCCAGCCTCCTGGTGGGCGGAGTCTCGTGTTCTGGGGGAGAACCAGTACTTCGTGGTTGGCGACAATCGGCGGATTTCCGAATTCGGCGATGTTCCGATTAACAGGATTGTTGGAAAGGTTGTGTTCTGAAGCGAATTCTCTTTGTCCTCCTGGTCGTTGCCCTCGCGGCGCTCGGCTTCTGGGCATTTCGTGTTTTGTTCCCGAGCGACGAAACAGTGATCCGGAAGTTGCTCACGCAGATGGCGGCGGCGGCATCGCTCAAGCCAAACGAAACTGCCCTGGTAAGGATCGCCGGTGCCAACAAGCTCGCGGGATTTTTCACGGCCGATGTTGTCGTCCGCCTCGATGTTGCCGCATTGCGCACCCGGACGATCAACGGGCGGGATGAACTCGTTGAAATCACCACCGTGGCAAGGGCGAACCTGCAGGAGGTTAAAATCCAGTTGCACGACATCGTGGTGGAACTGGCCCTGGACCGACAGACCGCGTTCGCCCAGTTGACCGCGCTGGCCAACATCAACGGAAGCACCGATCCGATTTTTCAACTGTTGAAAATGCGGCTGAAAAAGATCGACGGCCATTGGAAGATTTCACAGGTGGACACGGTGAAGACGCCGGGGGTGTGATCCCGTGATTCCATGACCGCAGGACTCGCCATGTCGCCGAAGACGGACCCCACTGCGATCTACCGCTCTCGCGATGGCCTTTATGCGGCTGACCTTCTGACGGTGGCGCTCGTTTCGCTCGACTTCTTCAGTTGGCTGGCAACGAATCCCTCGGACGAGGACTCGATCTGCCGCGCGTTCGACATCAAAGATCGACCGACGGACGTGATGCTGACGCTGTTCGTCGCAATGGGCTTTTTGAAGAAGGAAAACGGCGCGTTCCATCCAACCGACCTGGCGCGGGAACACCTGGTGAAAAGTTCACCATGGTTTATCGGCCCTTACTACGCGTCGCTCAAGGACCGGCCGGTATGCCAGGACCTGTTACGGGTGCTGCGCACCGATAAACCGGCCAACTGGGGCAGCCTGAAAAATGAAAAGGAATGGGCGCGGGCGATGGAAGACGAGGCCTTCGCGAATCAGTTTACGGCGGCGATGGATTGCCGCGGCGTCTATCTGGGCCAGGCCGTCGCGAAAGCACTGGATCTGCGACACCACAAAAGTCTTCTGGACATCGCAGGCGGCTCCGGCATCTACGCGTGTTCGATCGCCGGTCACCATCCGGGCCTGAGTGCCACCGTGCTCGAAAAGCCGCCGGTTGATAAGGTCGCGCGGAATGCGATTGCGAAACGTGGATTCGCGGACCGTGTTTCGGTCGTTGCGGGCGATATGTTCGCTGGTCCCTTGCCGGGCGGGTTTGACATTCACCTGATGTCCAACGTGCTCCACGACTGGGACGTGCCGGTGGTAACACAACTGTTGGCGAGTTCATTCAAATCGCTTGCGCCCGGCGGATTGCTGGTGATCCACGACGCGCACGTGAACGCCGACAAGTCCGGCCCGCTGCACGTGGCAGAATACTCCGTGATGCTGATGCACTCGACCGAAGGGAAATGTTATTCCACCGGCGAGATGGAAAGGTTTCTGTCGGAAGCCGGATTCAACGGATTGGATTTCGTTCCGACGGCCGCGAACCGGAGCCTGATTCTGGCGAGGAAACGGCCTGCCGGTCTATGAACGAGAGCGGCTCGGCCACGGCATCTGACGAAAAGAAATCCTCCGAACTGCAAAGTGGTCGTGCTATCCTGTCACCCATGAACCGAGTGGACCGCCTCGTGGCCATGGTGCTGCAATTGCAGAGCCGGCGGGTCGTGCGCGCGGAGGATATCGCCGCCCATTTCGAAATCAGCGTCCGCACCGTCTATCGCGACCTCGCGGCGCTGGGTGAGGCCGGCATTCCCATCATGGCCGAAGCGGGCGTCGGCTACAGTCTGGTCAAGGGCTATCATCTGCCGCCGGTAATGTTCACAGCCGAAGAGGCGAGCGCCCTGTCCATCGGCGGAAAACTTGTGGAGCATCTCACGGACGCTTCGTTGCGGAAGCAGATGGAGTCCGCCCTCCTGAAAATCCGGTCCG
Organism: Verrucomicrobiia bacterium; assembly: GCA_035277185.1. Lineage (GTDB taxonomy): Bacteria > Verrucomicrobiota > Verrucomicrobiia > Limisphaerales > AV2 > DATEKZ01. Next base: position 4,162 of record DATEKZ010000442.1, on the reverse strand, counting down.
TGCTGCCGCGGGATCGCCAGGATTATCTGGAACGGTTGGACCGCTCGACCGCTGTGGTCTCCAGCGGCTCGGATACGATTCCGAGATTGTCGAGCGAGGCCTTGATTCCCATCCAACGCGCCCTGGCCGAACGCCGCGTTCTGGCGCTTGACTATCAGGGCCGTCAGCGCCGCGACCTGACCCGGCGACAGGTTGAGCCGCTCGGGCTGGTGTACTACGCGGACAACTGGCACCTCATCGCTTATTGCCGACTGCGCCGGGACGTGCGCGACTTTCGCACCGATCGGATTCGCAAGTTTCAGTTGCAGAACGAAATCTTCTCAGGCCATGCCGACTTCTCCCTGAAGCGTTACCTTGAAGCGGAAACCCGCGACGGAAAGTTCGAGATGGCCCGGATCAGGTTCCAGGCCGAGGTGATGGACCGTGTGCGTCGCGAACGGTCCTGCGCGCTGGTGGAAGAGAAGGTTGAGCACCCGGGCGTCGTGGTTACTTTATTGGCTTACTCGTTTGAATGGCTTGCCGGCTGGGTTTTGTCGTTCGGCTCGATGGCAGAAGTGCTCGCGCCTCAACGGCTCAAGGAGATCGTCACCGCCGAAGCGGAAAAGGTCGCCGCGAAATACGCTGTCGTCCGTCCCCCTGCGTCGGCTCTCTCACTGGGATCGGAACAGGCCCGCCGGAAAGCCGGCGCGCGCGGTCAGCCGGTCCAAAGTCTCCTGACGTAGGGTGTCGTTGGCGCCGGCAAGTAGTGTGGTTGCTGCGGGAACACTCGTCGCAGCCGGACACTGAAAGAGCCTCCAGTTTCGCCCTTCCCGAGAATCGAAAGTTGACATTGCCCTTGTCCGTGCGCTCTTGCCGTGGTAATGCCTGGGGAGTGTTCCACGCTACAGGGACACGCTGTATTCATGGCTTCCGGGTCCTCCATTCGGCAGTCCGGCCGTCGGAGGAATTCGTCCGGGACAACGAAACAACAATGTTATGATGAAACCAAATCAATCGTCCATTTTTTCCCGCATCGGCATCTACGTCAGTGCCGTCGCGCTCATTCTCGCCTTTGTCCCGCGGACCGGCGCCGACGTCATCGACAGCTCTTTGAAAGTGCGCTTGAACTTCGATGCCGCGCCCGTCGCCGACGTGGTTCTTGACACGAGCCCCGCCAGTGGTCATCCCGGCACCAACAGTCTGGCGACATGGGCCGCCAGCGAAGCCGGACGCAATGGTGTGATGCGCTTCGATCCGACGTCGCCCAGCCAGATCACGGTGTCTGCTTCTCCGGATTTCAATTCATCGGCCGGCTCCATCACCTTCTGGATGAAGTCGGATGTGGTGAATACGGACCCCAATCCGTACGCCGTCATATTCGACCGGCGTGGGCTGGGCGGGGATCTCATATTCCAGGGTCCGGACGGACAAAGGCGCAGGGCGAAGGAAATTCACACAAATTTGTCCTGAATGCGCCGCCTGGTTCGTCGTATGTTTGAACGGAAACAGAAAACACTACAAAAAAGCAATCTATGAGCACAACACCCACAGCGAAATCCGATTACATGCTGTTGTTCCGCGGCAACGATTGGGACAAGGATCTCTCACCCGAACAGCTTCAAAGAGTTGTGTCCGACTGGGCAGCCTGGTTCGAGCGGTTGACGCAGCAAGGCAAGGCCATCGGCGGCCACCCGTTGCGAGCCGAAGGCAAACTCGTCTCCGGCAGGAAGGGACGCACGGTGGCCGACGGTCCGTTTGTCGAGTCGAAGGAGGCCATCGGCGGTTACTTCTACCTGCAAGTCGCGGACGAAAATGAAGCGGTGGCCATCGCTCAGCAATGCCCCGGCCTGGAATACGGCGCCGTCGTCGAGGTCCGCCCGGTGGCGGAGATGTGCACCGTCAGAGCGCGTGCGTTGGAAACCTCCTCGCCCGCTGAACAACTGGCCGTTGCGACGACGTAGGCCGTTCCTGGAGGACCGCGGGTCTGTGACCCGCAGCATGTCTGACACGTCCGGCGGGTCCGGGCCTGAAAACGGTTCAGGTTGTCAGCGTGCCGAACTCGCCAGACCGCGCTCCCTTGAAATGCATGAGCCAGCTTGCCGACACAACGGCGGCGCCGCCAACCGGAGAGATTTCTCGGTTGGCGGATCACCTGTTTCGTCACGAGGCGGGAAAGCTGGTTTCCGTTCTGACGGGAATTTTCGGGATTGAGCGTCTTCAGTTGGCCGAGGACGTTGTCCAGGAAGCCCTCGTGCGGGCGTTGCAGACATGGCCCTACTACGGCGTGCCCAAAAATCCCGCCGCGTGGCTCACACAGACGGCCAAGAATCTCGCGCTGGATTTGATTCGGCGCGAAAAGACCTTCCAGGAAAAACAACCGGAGATCATCACGTTCATCGAGCAATGGTCGTCGAGTTCGGAGGCGGGAGAGGCGGCGCTCCTGGACGGCGAGATCAAGGACGAGCGCCTGCGTTTGATGTTTGCGTGCTGCCACCCGCTCATCGCGCCGGAAGCGCAAACGGCCCTCGCCCTCAAAACACTTTGTGGGTTCAGTCCCGCGGAAATTGCGAAGGCATTCCTCACAACCGAGGCGGCCATTGCCAAAAGACTGGTGCGGGCCAGGCAACGAATTCGCGAGTTGCGCATCCCGTTTGAAATTCCGTCGGGCAAGGAATCCTCCGTCCGTCTGGATGGCGTGCTGCAAACGCTCTACCTGCTTTTCAACGAAGGTTACAAGGCCTCCAGTGGCGAGAGCCTCGTGCGGGAAGAGCTTTGCCGCGAAGCGACCCGCCTCACGGCCTTGCTGGCCGCGCACCCCATCGGCAATCAACCCCGCGTGCACGCGCTCGCGGCGCTCATGTTACTGAATGGAGCCCGGCTGTCGGCGCGGATGGATGCGGAAGGAAACATCCTTCGCCTGGAGGAACAGGACCGTTCAAGCTGGGACAGAACGATGATCGCGCGCGGCATGTTTCACCTGGCGCAATCCGCCGCCGGCGATGAACTCAGCGAATACCATCTTCAGGCCGGCATCGCCGCCTGTCACTGCTCCGCTGCCGATTACGAGTCCACGGACTGGCCGCAAATCCTCTCGCTGTATGATCAACTGATTCAAATCGACGACTCTCCGGTGGTTGCACTGAATCGGGCCGTGGCCATGGCGCAGGTCCACGGTCCGCGGGCCGGGATTGAGGCCGTGGAGAACATCCGACACCAGCAGGCGCTCGAATCGTATCACCTGCTCTACGCGGTGCTGGCCGAGTTCGAGTCCCAACTGAAGGATTTCCAGGCGGCCGCCAATCATCTTCGAAAAGCCCTTCAACTGACCGAAATGAAATCAGAGCAATCCCTGTTATCGAAAAGACTCCGGGATTGTGAAGATCAGAGTCTGCGAACATCAACTTTGATCTGAAGGGGCGCGTTCACCCCACGAAAGGTCTCCTGACACAGGTTGTCAGTGGCGGCGGTTGAAGATGCGATTCTCGTGGACTTGACCCGGGCGAGGAGAATTGATTTGCTCACCGGACCCGATAGGTATGAGTCCCGACAGACAAACTCTCGATGAGCTGCGCATCGACCGCACGACAGCAACGAAAAGCAGGCCGCGCGGCCGGCTTGTGCTGGTGGTTCTGTTGGTGGTTGTGGCCATTGCAGGCGCGGTCTGGTGGAGGAATCGCCCCAGATCGGTGGCGGTTCGCACCGTGACGGTGCAGGAATCGACCGCAGGCGGGCAAAAGACGCTGCTCAACGCTTCGGGCTACGTGACCGCGAGACGCATTGCAACGGTTTCCTCGAAAGTCTCGGGCAAGGTGATGGAAGTGCTGGTCGAAGAAGGCATGAAGGTGGAAGCCGGCCAGACCCTGGCACGGCTCGATTCCTCGAACACGGAGAAGAGCCTCCACCTGGCGGAGGCGCAGTTGGAATCCACGCGGAAAGCATTGGAAGAGACGAAGGCGAACCTCGAGCAGGCCGAACGCGAGTTGCGCCGCGTTTCCGAACTGGCGGCCGGCAAAGTCGCCAGCCAGTCGGAGCTCGATCGCGCTTCCGCGGACGCGAAATCTTTGAAGGCGCGCCTGGATCGACAGATGGCCGATGTCGCGGTGGCCGAGCGCGAAGTGGGGCTTTGGCAGCAACAACTGGACGACACCATTATCCGCGCGCCTTTCGCGGGGATTGTGACATC
>DATEKZ010000441.1:0-3409 GCA_035277185.1 Verrucomicrobiia bacterium | reverse complement strand
CTTCTCCCGCACTTTCCGCCGTCTGGCATGTGCTCTGCCTGAAGGATCACTGGATGAATGTCCACGTACAACTTGATGATGTTGCATCCAAGAAATCGTAGCGGCGGGCGTCCCGCCTGCCGAGAGCCGGGCCTTCCAGCCCGGCGGAAACGCTCCTCCGGATGCCTGTGCGTGCACCTGTTCGGCCGAGTCCGAGCGGCAAGATGCCGCCCTCTACGGCAGGCGGGACGCCTGCCGCTACACCCGATGTCCCGTGATCTCAGATGATGCCATCGCAGTGTTACCGGTGAACACTCAACCGCAAGCCGCGCCAGACAACGGACGCACGTTGATCGACGACCTGCTCGCCGAGCAACGACGCCTGACGGCCGTCGAGAAATTTTCGCAACGTCACGATCGCGACGATTTGCCCCCGCTCGATCGCCATTACCGCGACCTCATCCCGCTCGCGACGCCGACGCCAGGCAAACAATTCGCCTTTGAGGTGGACCTTGACAAGTGTAGCGGCTGCAAGGCCTGCGTCACCGCGTGTCACTCGCTCAATGGTCTCGATGAAGGGGAATCGTGGCGCGACGTCGGGACGCTCGTCAGCGATGATTGGCGTCGTCCGTTCCAGCAGACCGTCACCACGGCGTGCCATCACTGCGTTGATCCCGGTTGCCTGAACGGTTGTCCGGTGCTGGCGTATGAGAAGGATCCTGTCACCGGCATTGTGCGGCACCTCGATGACCAATGCATCGGCTGCCAATACTGCATCCTCAAGTGTCCCTACGACGTACCGAAGTATTCAGTGGAGCGCGGCATCGTGCGCAAGTGTGACCTGTGCAGCCAGCGGCTTGCCGCCGGCGAAGCGCCGGCGTGCGTCCAGGCCTGCCCAAACGAGGCCATCCGCATCACGATCGTTGATCAACAGAAGGTCTCGATTGAGTTTCGTCAGCGCACAAACGATGCGAATCCCTTTCTGCCCGCCGCGCCGGAACCCGGCGTCACGATTCCCACGACGCGCTACGTTTCCAAAAAGCCGCTGCCGCCCGATCTCATTCCGGCCGACGCCGCCGAAACGTGTCCTCAACCGCCCCATTGGCCGCTCGTCTGGATGCTGACGCTGACGCAGTTCGGTGTCGGCGCGTTCGCGCTGCTACCGTTCGTGCCGCCCGGAGCAAGGCCGATCCTGGCGCTCGTTGGGTTTATCGCCGTTGTCGTCGGCCTTGCGGCGAGCATGCTCCATCTGGGCAAGCCGCTGAAAGCGTGGCGTTCATTCCTTGGGCTGCGCAAGTCGTGGTTGAGCCGCGAGATCGTTGTGTTTGCCTTGTTCTCGGCGCTCGCGTTCTCCACGACGACGATCCATTGGGCTTCGAGTCCATCCTTCCCCCTCACCCCGGCCCTCTCCCTGGGGGAGAGGGAGGATTTTCGCCCCGCTGCGGATCAATCTGCGCTTCCAGACACGTCAACGAGTGACCCAAATCTGTTCCCTTCCCATGAACCGTCGGAGGCCCCGCCAGGTTTTGGAGTGCGCCAGTCCTCTGGCGCTTTTGTGGGCGTGGGAAGGCGGCAGAGGACCGCCGCACTCCAGGACGCTATCGCGGAGACCACAAGCGTTGGAGACTTCGAAGCCCTCACCCGAACTTCAGGGACTATTGCCACATTGTTGAGTTTGACAACGGCACTCATCGGTTTTCTCGGCGTCTTTTGTTCCGCCATGGTTTATCACGATACGCATCGTGTGTTTTGGCGGGGATTGCGTTCAATCGGAAAATTTTTCGGAACGACGGCAGTCCTTGGTCTGGCGGCTGCATGGCTTGCGGCCGAATTGAACGAAATCCCGACGTGGTGGCTGCCGGCGGCGCTGATCCTCGCGGCGACCATCAAGCTTGCCGGTGAACATCGTCTGTTGCGGCGCGCCGGAACGGACATCGCTGAACGGACATTTCCGAAATACGCCGAACTGGATGAATGGTCGCTTGCCCGCAGCGCGGTATTGATGCGCGACCCACTTGGTCTGGTGACGCGAACGCGTTTCTTCCTCGGTTTCGCCGGTGGTGTCGTACTGCCGCTACTCAGCTTCCTGGCCATTAGCTCTTCGACTCTCCTTGCCGCCGGAGCGTTGCTGATCTGTGCGCTCGCGGAACTGGCCGAGCGTTACGTGTTCTTCCGCGCGGTTGTGCCCCCCAAAATGCCAGGCGCCATCTGAGCCGGAACAAATTCAATTGAAACCACGGATGAACACGGATGAACACGGATGGGAGACGCGAATTACGCCAATTTCCGCGACCTCGCGAGATGCCATCTTAGTTCGCGCGAATTCGGGCAATTCGCGTCCAGCGTCGGAGCTTTTCATCTGTGTCCATCCGTGTTCATCCGTGGTCAAAGTCCGTTCTCAACTGCATCGTTCCCGCTAAGATGATCGCGCCTGTTTCCAAACCAATTGCAAAAACTGACCCGCGTCCTGCCGGCAATACTCTGTTGCGCCAATGGACCGGACCGCTCACCGCCGACCTGGTCCAGCGTCCAGGCGAATTCGGTTTGGGCAGCCTGCCTTCGCGACTTCAACCCGACGCCACCACCACGGTGGTCTGCGGTTTCTGTTCGACCGGCTGCGGATTGAACGTCCACCTCCGGGAAGGGAAGGCCATCAACCTCTCGGCTGCGCCGGATTACCCGGTCAACCTTGGGATGGCCTGTCCGAAAGGTTGGGAAGCCCTCGCGCCGCTGGCCGCGCCCGATCGCGCGACGACTCCGCTGCTCCGCAATCGCCAGACCGGCATCGCGGACCCGATGGACTGGGACGAAGCGTTGCAGGTTTTCACGCTTCGGTTCAAAGCGATTCAAGACCAGCACGGTCCGGAGTCGATTGCCCTCCTCAGCACCGGACAGATTTGCACCGAGGAGATGGCGTTCCTGGGAGCGCTTTTCAAATTCGGCATGGGCGGTCTGCATTGCGATTCGAACACGCGCCAGTGCATGGCCACGTCCCATGTCGCTTACAAACAGAGTTTCGGCTTCGACGCGCCGCCTTACACCTACGCCGACTTCGAGGAGTCCGACGTGCTCGTGTTCATCGGATCGAACCCCTGCATCGCCCATCCGATCATGTGGCAACGCGTCCTGCGCAACCGCCACCGGCCGGAGATTGTCGTCATCGACCCGCGCAAGACCGAAACCGCGATGAACGCCACGCAGCACCTGGCCATCGCGCCAAAGTCCGACCTCACCCTGATGTACGGCCTGGCCCACGTGCTCGTCCGCAACGGCTGGGTGGACCGGGACTTCGTGGACGCGCACACGTCGGGGTTTTCCGACCTCGCCGCCCACGTGGAGGCCTTCCCCCCGGAGCGGGTGAGCGCGGCCACCGGCGTCCCCGCCCGCGACATCGAGGACCTGGCGGCCGTCATCCACTCGGGAGAGCGGG
>DATEKZ010000440.1:0-9938 GCA_035277185.1 Verrucomicrobiia bacterium | reverse complement strand
TGGGTGTTTGGTTTCTGTCATTGCTAATGAATCAGGCGCGACTAACGCCTTTCATACTGCGGATAGGCCGGCTCATACCGGCAACCCGCGTTAATCCCAAATCAAACACCCACTTTTCTTTTTCGCTAAGCCATAAGGTCTTAGGCGGCCAGTCGCACGCGCATGGAATCTCCAACACCAACGCTCGACAGCCTCTCCCAGAGATTTCTGGCCGAGCTTGAGCGGTGCCACGCGACGGTTTTCGCACAGACTTCACTGACGGTTTCATTGTCACGATTCCGGCGCGAGACGCAGAGGTTGGAGACATCACAGTTTGGCTCGATGGTGAGGTCACTGTTGGCATTGGCCAGTTGCATCACAGCCATTTTTCTGTTGAGACGCAGAGCGCACCGACGCTCGACGAGCGCCAGCAGGCGGCAGCAGAGTCCGCCGCCAGTTACATTCGTGACATCCTCGACGACCGGGTTCACTTTCAGATGCAGTTCGAGGCCGGTCGCTGCCGAGGTCACCGGCGGCGCGTCGCTGAGCGTCAACGTTGACATGGCTCATGCGTGCGCCTTGCTTCCATCGTTTGTTTCTGTTCCTTCTGGCGGCTTCCTTGTCTGGTTGTGTCAGCGACATTTCACGCGATCCGCGTTATCCAACTGACTACAAGGTTGGCGCTGTTTATCGCTTGAAGCAGCCGGTATTCGCTGACAAGGCGGACTTGACGATCTTCGGCACATACAGCGGACTCATTCTCTTTCGACCGGGCGACAGCCAGATGCCATCGACAGTCCAAGACTACGAGCGAGCACCGCAGAATTGGAAAGCCATCGCCGGTGTGGCTCAGCCCGGCACATTGATCCATATCACACAGATTCAGTTAGAGAATAACCCAGAGAATGGAAAGATGGTTTGGATTCGCGGACGTCTTCTTGATGTTTCGTGGGCTAAGAAGACAGCGGAATTGGCGTTCATTTCCAAAAGAACACCGCCTCCGCCCGGAAGTCTACTCGGCGATTTACCGGTGGTGGACACGGACATTTTGGAGTTGGTTACTAAACCATGAGACCTAACCCGCGCTTCCGCGAACCCGGCCATCGCGCTCTGGTTGCAATCCATGTCTCCCGCGGGCCGGGTCGCTGAGCTCACATGCTCTGGTTACGAACAGCCTTGTTCACGCTTCTAGTTCCGGGAACGGTGCTGGGGCTGGTTCCATTCGCATTGATCGCCACCACTTGGGGGCCGCGTTTCAATCTGGGAGCGGCGCATTTGACTGGCTTTATGCTGCTGATGCCGGGGGTGGTGATTATTGTCTGGTGCTTCATTGATTTCGTTCGCCGGGGCCGCGGCACGCCGGCACCGTATGATCCTCCTCGTCGATTGGTGGTGGCTGGCCTGTACAAATGGACGCGCAACCCACAGTATGTGGGCGTGATTCTTGTCGCTTTGAGCGAGGCCGTCCTGTCTGGCAGGACGGTTCTGTTCGGTTACGCGGTCTTTCTAGCTGTTGGCTATCATTTGTTCGTACGGTTTTATGAAGAGCCTGCGCTCCGAAGGATGTTCGGTGAAGATTACGTCCAGTACTGCGCGGTGGTTTCGCGGTGGCTGCCTCGACGGCCCACTCATTGTGCCCGGTCGAACTGAGTGATGACCGCGCCGCCTCATCGAGATTACTGGGGCTTGACCAACGATCGCGGCGTCCATAGAACTGCTGTCGGCGGCCGGTGACGGTCTGCGTTAGACCGTTTCCCCCCGTTTCTCGGAGACGATTATGAAGACGATCCTCTCAGTGGCATTGGTACTCGGGCTCTGCAACCTTGCGAGCGCGCGGGACGAGAAGGCAGACCCGGTCGGGACGTGGAAGTGCGAGTACGCGATCGGCGACCAGCAGCGAACGGCCACCCTGACGATCACAAAGGACGGGGACAAGCTCGTCGGCACGATGAGCTGGCCGGATCAGAAGGAAACGAAACTCAAGGGCGTGAATCTGAAGGACGGAGATCTGACCTTCTCCGCCGAGCGGGTGCTCGGGAATAACAAGTACACCGTCGAGTACAAGTTCGCGATCGACGGGGACAAGCTCAAAGGGAAAGGCGCGGTGGAGAACGGAGGCCAGAAGACGGAGTTCGACATCGAGGGGAAGCGGGAGAAGAAGGACAAGTAGCAGTTGGGTGGTCTTGAACTTCGCCAGCGGAAGATGGGTCGTGCTTAGGAGCAAGAACACCAAATGAGCGCATCCTGGGTTTTCGTACCGGGGCGCGCTATGGTCCGCCTAAATCGCTGCAGCATCTAACGCCGGGGAGCGGTTGTCGTTCCGCTGCGCGGTTCACGTCGCTTGGCCCGGCGTGGGCTGATCTCTCTTCGTTCGGGGAAAGTTTTAAACCGCGAATGAACGCCACTGAACGCGGATAGCTTTCGGTTCACAGCCACTCCGGCTCCCCTTGGATTGGCGGTTGTAATTACCCTCGCCGCACGCGAGGGCGCCAATCCGTGGCTTTTTGTCCTCGTCCGGCTTATGGATCGACCGCTATTCTATGGATCGAATGATGTCGCCCAAGACCGTCACACCGGTCGCCCTGCTCGTGGCGGCGGGGCTCGTCGCCGGAGCGGTATTGTTGACGGGGCGATATCCAACCCGGCGGCCACCGGCCGATCCGAAGACGGCGCAGTCGAATTCGAGCGTGACGGGGCGCGTCGCGGCTCAGAGTTATTGCCAGACGTGCCATGCGGTTCCCGATCCGGAAACCCTCGACCGGAAAACCTGGCGCGATGAGTTGTTTCCCAAGATGCGGTATTTCACCGGTCTGACGCCGCCCAACACCAATCTCTCCCAGGATCTGGACATCTTGCTGGCGGGAAACGTCCTTCCGAAGGCGCCGCTCATGTCGGAGAAAACGTGGGATGCGATTGTCGATCACTATGTTTCCGCAGCGCCGGAGAATCTGGTTTCGACCCAGGACCAGGAAACAATCACTGTCGGACTGAAGCACTTTACGGCGGTTCCGGCGCGGTTCCGGCGAAGCCCGCCGCACACGACGCTGGTAAGAATCCTTCCCACGATGCGCATGTTGATGATGGGCGATGCTCAATCACAAGGTGTTGATTTTCTGGATCCCAACGGCGCGCTGATATCGTCCGTCGAACTTGGGAACATACCGGTCGGCATGACGGAGACCGGGGAGGCGTTTTACTTTCCGGCGATCGGGCATTTTTTTCCGCGCGAGGAACCGCGGGGGCAACTGCTGGCGTTGGCCAGGACGGCAACCGGCCTGCGCCGCGAGACCATCCTGAGCAATCTGCCGCGGACGACCGATGTCCAGTTCGCCGACCTGACCGGAGACGGCCGGGAGGATTTCACGCTGTGCATGTACGGAAACTTCATCGGGCGCTTTTCGTGGTTCGAGACCACCGCGACCGGCCGCAAGGAGCATGTTCTCCTGGACAAACCCGGCGCGATCCGTTGCGCCGTTCACGACTTCAACGGGGACGGAAACAGGGATCTGGTCGTGCTGGTGGCGCAGGCAGAGGAGTCGGTGCTCATCTATATCAACGATGGACGCGGGAGATTCACGAAACATCGTGTCTTCCAGAGGCAACCGAGTTGGGGTCACTCGGGCCTTGAGCTGGCCGATTTCGACGGCGATGGACAGATGGACCTGTTGGTCACCAATGGCGACAACGGAGACTTCTCAACGGCGCCAACCAAGCCGTACCACGGGATCCGGATTTATCGCAACAAGGGCAACCTGCAGTTTGAGGAGTCCTGGTTTTTTCACCTGAACGGCGCCTACCAGGCGCTGGCCAGGGACTTCGACCAGGACGGAGACCTGGATATTGCCGCCATCTCCTTTTTCCCCGACTACGAAAAGTCCCCTCGCGAGAGTTTCGTGTACCTGGAGAATGAAGGCGGCCTTCGTTTCACCGCATCGACGTTTCGCGAATGCATTTCCGGGCGGTGGCTGACCATGGACGCGGGCGATCTGGACGGCGACGGTGATGACGACCTCGCGTTGGGTTCACTTGTGAAGATGCCTTCGCCGGTGCCGGACTTTCTCAAGAAGGTATGGTACGAAAGCGGCCCGTCCGTAATGATCCTGCAGAATAACCTGCGCAAGCCCCGGCCGTCACCGTGATGAAAGCGAGTTTCCATGCCAACCTCCGCCAAATGATTTTGACAAATGCCGAGTTTGAGCTTGAGAAAAACCCGGGGTCCGCCGATGATGCAGCCAGTGAAAGCGCAAGGCCGGTGATCAAGGCCGGTGATGTAAAGGGCGCGAGTTCTTTGCCATGTGATTTGATTTCGGATTTAGCCCTGCCCTGTTCGTGATTAGGAAGCAAAGTCCTTGAACCGTAAGCTCGATAGCACGGAGCCTTAGCCTTTGGCAGCCGCCGACAGGCCTTAACTGGAAGTCGAAAGCCGCCAGGCCGGCTCCACCTGTTTCCAGTCAGTTCAAAGGAACTGTTTACACACGGCAATGGCGGGGTTTCTTTTGTCTCTGCGCCGGACGGATTTTCGATTGGGGAAGGCCTGACCGCCGTGATAGATTCAGCCATGCCGCGCGATGATCTCTTCGCCGCCGTAGCCGAGAAGCCGCACGACCCGGTGATCACCGCCGGGTCCGGTTCGATTTCCCCCGTCCCGCTTGCCGCGCGGATGCGACCGCGCACCCTTCAGGAACTCGCCGGCCAGACCCACATTCTCGGCCCCGGACAATTGCTGCAACGGGCGATCGAGGCCGACCGGATTCAATCATTGATTTTCTACGGCCCGCCCGGCACCGGAAAAACCTCGCTGGCGCAAATTATCGCCAACCACACGCGAAGCAAATTCGAACGGCTCAGCGGGGTCGAGTCCAACGTGGCGGACATGCGGCGGGTGCTGGCCTCGGCGGCCCATCGCCTCGAAAACACCGGACAGGCGACCATTCTTTTCATCGACGAGATTCATCGCTTCAACAAGGCGCAGCAGGACGTTCTTCTTCCTGACGTGGAGGCCGGTGTGGTGCGGCTGATTGGCGCCACGACCCACAATCCCTTCTTCTTCGTCAATTCTCCGCTGGTCTCGCGTTCCCAGATATTCGAGTTGCGACCGCTGGGCGAAGAAGATCTGTACGCCTTGCTGAAGCGTGCCCTGGCGGACGACCAACGCGGCCTGGGTCAGATGAAGGTCCAGGCGGACGACAACGCCTTGCGCCACCTCGCGAAGGTTGCGGACGGCGACGCCCGCAAGGCCCTCAACTCGATGGAAATTGCCGTCCTGACAACGCCGCCGGCCGAAGATGGCATTATCCGCATCGACCTTGCCGTGGCCGAGCAGTGCATTCAGAAGAAGGCGGTGGTTTACGATGGTGACGGCGACGCGCACTACGACACAATTTCGGCATTCATCAAGTCGATGCGCGGCAGTGATCCGGACGCGGCGCTTTACTGGCTGGCCAAGATGATCCACGCGGGCGAAGACCCGCGTTTCATCGCGCGGCGAATTGTGATCCACGCGGCCGAGGACGTCGGTTTGGCCGACCCGATGGCACTGGTGCTGGCCAACGCGGCTTTTCAAGCAGCGGAATTCATCGGCTGGCCGGAGGCGCGAATTCCCATTGCCGAGGCCGTGATTTACATCGCCACGGCGCACAAGAGCAACAGCACGATTCTGGCGATCGACGCGGCGCTGGCCGATGTCCGTTCCGGCCGCACACTGCCGGTGCCTGAGCACCTGCGTGATGCTCACTATTCCGGGGCGAAACGACTGGGTCATGGGGAGGGCTACCGGTACGCGCATGACTTTCCGGAGCATTTTGTGGTTCAAGAGCATCTGGGCGCGGACAGGAAGTACTACGAACCCACAGACCAGGGTCTGGAGAAGAATATCAAGGAACGGGTCGAAAGATGGCGGGCCCTGGTCGCTCAAGCGAAAAAGGCGACATGAGCGGCGAAATGCGCGAAGAGAAGACCGCCCTTCGGCGCCGCATTCGAGACCACCTTCAATCGTTCTCCCCCCCGGAGCGGCGCGCGGCGTCGGCCCGCGCCTGCGCCCGACTGCAACAGGAGGAAGTCTGGTGCCAGTCCCGGTGCGTCCTTTTGTATTCGCCGCTGCCGGACGAACTGGACATCGAACCCCTGTTGGCGGAGGCACTGGCGAAGGGAAAGGCGCTTGCCCTGCCGCGCTTCGACGAGACACAACGCGCTTATTCCGCCTGCGTGGTGGCGGACCTTGGCCGTGATTTGCGGAAAGCGAGATTTGGCGTTCTCGAACCGGACCCGGCCTGTCCGGCGGTCCCGCTAAACCGGCTGGACTTTGTGGCGGTGCCTGGAGTAGCATTCACGTTGGATGGACGCAGGCTGGGACGGGGCAAGGGGTTCTACGATCGATTGCTTGCCTCCGTTGGCGGGATCAAATGTGGCGTCGCGTTTGAACAACAGATCGTCAGCGACCTGCCCGTTGAACCGCATGACATACGTTTGGATTACATCCTGACGCCGACGCGTTGGTGCCGTACTGACTGAAGCGCGGTTTTGAAATGATTTTGTTGGCACAATTCTTTTGGCCGGGAGTCTTCTGTCTCCTCGGAGGGGTGTTACTGGGTTACGGGTGGTTTCACTGGAGAGAACGAACAAAGCGCCGGACCCGCGCCGCCGAAGAACAATGCGCTATCGACCGTGCCCGCCGCGAGTCGGAGGCGATTCTCAGGGAAGCCCGCCTTGCCGCCAACGAAGAGGCGCTGAAACTCCGCGAACAGGCCGAGAAGGCGCTCGGCGCCCGGCGGCGCGAACTGACCGATCTCGAGCAGCGCCTGGCCGAACGGGAGTCCCTCATCAACCGTCAGTTGGAGGGCCTGGTCCAACGGGAGAAAGATCTTCGCGAAAAACAACAGGGGCTATCGAAAACCGAGGCGGCGCTGGAAGCGGGGCAGGAAGAACTCGCCCGAACCCTCAAGGCTCGAACGGAGGAGCTTCATCGAATCGGGCATTTGAGCCAGGCCGAGGCGCGCACCCTCGTGCTGAATGAGATCCGGCGCGAAGCGGAGCGGGACGCGAGCGACCTGAGCCGCCACATCCTGGAAGAGAGCAAAGCCAGGGCCGAGGAGCAGGCCCGCCGGATCATCAGCCTGGCGATCCAACGCTATGCCGGGGAACACACCTTTGAAACCACCAGCGCCACCGTCGCCCTGCAGGGCGACGACATCAAAGGAAGAATCATCGGCCGGGAGGGCCGCAACATCCGTGCTTTCGAGGCCGTGACGGGAGTCACCGTCTTGATCGACGACACACCCAATGCCGTCGTGCTGTCCGGGTTCGACCCTGTCCGCCGCGAAATCGCGCGTGAGGCGATGCACCGCCTCATTCTGGACGGACGCATCCACCCCACCCGCATTGAGGAAGTCGTCGCCAAGGTGTCGCAGGAGATGGACGAAACGATCCTGCGCGCAGGGCAGGAAGCGGTGTTCAAGCTGGGCCTGCCTCCGCTGCACGCCGAAATCATCAAACTCCTCGGGCGACTGCGCTTCCGCCACAGTTTCTCGCAGAACATCCTCGACCATTCCATTGAAGTCGCGCACCTCATGGGCTTGATGGCAGCGGAGCTCGGCGTGGATGTGACCACGGCCAAGCGGACCGGATTGCTCCATGACATCGGCAAGGCGATCGACCACGAAGTCGAGGGCGCCCACGCGATTATCGGAGGGGATTTCATCAAGCGTTACGGTGAGTCGGCCGACGTTGTCAACGGTGTGGCCTCTCATCACGATGAAGTGCCGCACACCAACGTGCTGGGCATTCTGGTCAGCGCGGCCGACGCCATCAGCGCGTGCCGTCCCGGCGCCCGGTCGGAAACGATGACCACCTACATCCGGCGACTGGAGGAACTGGAGAGGATCGGCCTGTCATTTCAGGGCGTGGAAAAATGTTTTGCCGTCCAGGCGGGCCGCGAAATGCGCGTCGTGGTACAGCCGGACCAGGTCAACGACGAGGAGGCCGTTGTATTGGCCAGGAACATCGCCCGGAAGATTGAGGATGATTTGCAGTATCCGGGTCAAATCCGCGTCACGGTCATTCGTGAGACGCGCTGCGTGGAATTCGCGAAATAGCCTCGCCTGCGCTGAAAAACCGGGAGCCGCTTAGCGTCCCTCGTACATGCCCGGCGGCAAACCATGCTCCCATCCGCGCGGAGAGTTCCAGGGCCGGGCGGAGGCGTTCTCCGGTTCGGTGGAAGCACACCCCGACAACAGCGCAGTCCCGAACGCGACGATCAGCATTCGGCAAATCCAGCGGCAGGCTTTGGGCAGTCGGGAATCCATGGCTCGTTAGAGGCCGACAAGGACAACGTCCCCTTCAAGAATCTCCGAGTTCTTCCAGTCTCCCAGAACATTGGCGACACTGCGATTGGGCTCCACTGTCAGAATGCGGACTTTGGCAACCAGCCGTCCTGAACGGTTGACCAGCATCTCTCCGCGGCGCAAAACGCCGTCCTTTTCGCCGATGTCGAGCACAACGAATTCGTATTTGGGATCGACCGCAATCACCTTTCCCGTCAGGCCGGTCGGCAGTTCGACTTTCACCGTCACTCCTTTGAGCAGGTCCAACTCCGATTGAAGAATCGTGATTTTCCGGGCAAGCACTTTGTTCTCGTTGGCGACCCCATCCCGCTCGGTGATCAGCTTCCTGTTCTCGCCGACCATAGCCAGGATTTCTTCAATGGACCTGTTGACGGCCCTCCAGCGGGCCAATTCCGCCTGGGCGTCATTCCGTTCCTGCAGGGTCTTGTTGAGGCGGCTCTCCAGATCGTTGGCCCGCTTTTCCTGCTGGTCGGCCTTTTCCGCGGCGTTCGCGAGGTCTGTCTTGGTGGTGTCGAGTTCCTTCTTGGCCTTGTCGGCGGCGGCGGTGGCATCTCGCGCCGCTCTTTTCGCCGTCGCTTCGGCGGACTGCGATGCAGTCAGGCTATCCTTGGTGGTCGTCAGTTCGGTCCTCAGCCCGTCGAGGTCCTTGGCCACTTTGAGCTGGCTGATCGCCAATGCCGCAATCCCGGCGACGACCGCAATGATTAAAGATATCCTAAGCATTTTCGGTTTAAGGTTTAGTTGCAGGTAACACTAATCATTCGGCCTGACAGTGTCAACCTGCTCGTGCCTTTTGCCGCGCTATCCGCGAGGCAAGTCAATCGGCCAACTCCAAATCGGGGATATGCCGGCGAATCTCGGCGAGAAGCTGGGTGGGACTGAATGGCTTGGTCAGGAAAATTGTCGCGCCCGAAGATTCGGCTTCTTCCCGGCTGAACTTGTGCGGATTGGCCGTCAACATGATGACGGGGATGGAGCGTGTGGCGGGCTCCTGTTTGAGGAGGCGCAGAGCGGTCAAACCATCCATTTTAGGCATCATGGCGTCCATCACCACCAGGCGCGGATTCTCGCGCATGGCGACCTCGACCGCCTCGCGGCCGTTGCCAGCCTTGATCATTTCATAACCTTCGCGCTCCAACAGAATCTGAATAAACCGGAGCATGTACGGTTCGTCGTCCACGACCAGAATTTTGTGCGCCATAGGGGGTTGTAGGACCTACCGGGCCAGTATCAGGAATGTTTGATCGTCATTCAAGGCCGTATTGGCCTGAAAGGCTGACAGCTCCGCAGCCAGATCTTCCTTCAGTTCCATGGCGGATTTCTGATTCTCGACCGCGTGCTTGAGCCACTCGACGAGGCGCTCCTGACCAAACAGCTCACCCTCCGCGTTGCGCGCCTCCGTCAGTCCATCGGTGTAAAGCAACAGATCGCCATGGCTGGGGAGAAGCGAACTGTCATCGCTAAACGTCGCATCGGGAAGTATCCCCAGCGGCATGCCTTCCGGCGAGATGATTTTCACGGCATCCGCTCCGGCCGCCATCATCAGCATCGGACAATGCCCGGCGCTGGCAGTCACCACGCGGCCCTCGGCCGAATTCACAAATGCCAACTGCGCCGTAA
>DATEKZ010000439.1:0-4300 GCA_035277185.1 Verrucomicrobiia bacterium | reverse complement strand
CGATACTTCAATACGAGCGTGGCGAGACCGTCGGGATCGTGGACGCGCGCGACCACGGTGACCGGCTGATTCACCCCGGGCGACACGGGTGAGTGCGTGACTCCGGTGATTGCGGGTGCGGCGTTCGATTTCGCACGGCTGTTGGGCGCCCCGGGCGTCCCAAGATTCCGGGCGGTGAGCATATTGCCGGTGGCCTCCAGCCAGTTGCCATGGAGCCGAAAGAGAATCTCAGGATATCCAGTGAGCCAGCGGACCTTCGCCCGAATCGTCGCCGTCTGACCGGAGGTCAACGCCGAGGTGAAGGTTGTGCGAATGCGATTTGCCCCGGTGTCCCCGCGTCCCGTCGTGCGCACATGCAGGGAACGGCTGCTGTTGTAGCCCTGGCCGATTTCCAGGGTCGAGTCCTCGTGATTGCCTTGCGGCACCCAGCCGGTCAGGCCGCCCTCGAAGTCCATGTTCGAGATTCGATTGACGCCCCCCGAAGGGATGACCTCGACGTTGTCCACGAGACATTCGCCCGCGCCGAGCATGATGATCTGCAACGAATCGGCCGCGCCGTTGCCGTTGTCGAGAACGCCGGTGAATTCAATGTTCGTCCAACCGCTCTTTCCGCTTTCGTCGCTGTCGGCCCAGTTTGGCGCCAGGCGGTGATCGCTGCGGGAATCGACCAACTCGAGGCTGCTGCCGCCCGCTCGCGACCATTGCCCCCAGCGCCCGCCCGGTCCGCAGGCGACCTCATCCACGACAATGTGAATGGTATTGGTAACGACCTGGTTCGCGGCGTTGGTGCTGACCACCTGATCGGGGAACGCCAAGGCGATTCGTTCGCCGCGATTGGCCAGTGAGCCTTCAAAATCCCCGAGGGTATTTGCGCCGGTCAGAGTCGGATAGTTGGCCAGCATTCGCGCCGCGCTTTTCGCCACGACCAGGAAGCCGTTCGCGGGAATCACAGTGCCCAATGGGATCGTGTATTGAATTCCGTCTCTCAGGCTCCACAATCCGACATCCACCGGCGCCGCGCTGCGATTCAAGAGTTCCACATACTCGTCCTCATCATCGCCGCTGATCGGCTCGCGCATGATCTCGTTGATCACAACATCCGGGATGCGCAATCGCCCGTTCGCCCCGCCGGGCGATTTGGTCTGAAGCCTGTAAAAACCGGCTGCGCCGTCCGGGTATCTCCCCAGGGAGACGCCGTTTTGTTGCGCGTCGAAACGGACGGCCTCCAGGACGCGCGGATTGACGGGGTCCTTGAGGTAGATGGTTTCGCCTCCGGAACTGAGCGAGAAGCCCAGTTGCACCTGATCGAGAGACAGGAATCCCCGCGCCTGAAGAGTGGTGCCGGCCTGGAACACGAACTTGTTCGTCTCCGAATCGTCCGTCAGCACGCAACCCGAAAGGTCCACGGCCTGCGCGCCGTAGTTGAACAACTCGATGAAGTCGCGGTCCGGATCGTCCGTGTGCGCCAGAATCTCGTTGATGAGGACCGTTCGATGCAGATTGAAGGTGTTGCCTTCCGCGGCGCCGGGCGAGCCGCCCATGAGATCGCTGGCGGCCCACGCTTCCGGATTCCGCTCTCCCAACGAGGGCCGCGCGAGGGCGAGCGAATGTCCCGCGCCGTCGGATGCCGCCGGCCACGGCGGGTCGCCCGAATACTCGACTTCGAAGAGAATCGCGCCCTGCCGGTTCCGCAGGCGCAACGTTCCCGAGCCGTTTGAGAGCCTGTTCGTGAATGGGCCGGTCACGTTGGCAATGCCATAAACACTCTGGATGTCCGTTGGCGATGCTGCGACCACCAGGTAACTGCGGGCCGCCAGCACTGCGTTCGTGGGAAACGTGAAATCGACCTCCCCCGTAAGGCGAAACCCGCCAATGTCTTCAACAAATGGATTTGAGTTGTACAACTCGATGTATTCGAGATTTCTTCCGTCCGTCCGGTTGGTCGGATGATACATGATCTCTGAAATGATTACCGGGCCGTGGCGGGATGATGGGCCTATG
The DNA here is from genome assembly GCA_035277185.1 of Verrucomicrobiia bacterium. Taxonomy (GTDB): domain Bacteria; phylum Verrucomicrobiota; class Verrucomicrobiia; order Limisphaerales; family AV2; genus DATEKZ01. The sequence continues at coordinate 2,299 of DATEKZ010000439.1, read as the reverse complement.
GGTTCGGGCATCGGACGGACGAACGAAACGTCCAGTGGCGTCGAATCAAGCGTGAAGGTGCGCTGGGTGTTCGCGAGGATCGCATTCGGTGTCGTAGCGCGGTCGCGAACATTGTTCACCGTGAGCGTGTAAGGGGTCGGGAGGGTCAGCGGCGTCGTGGTCAGGACGATGGTCCGCGTGTCCGTTCCAAATCCGGCCGCGAGCACTGTCACGCCGTTGTCGATCGTGTAATTTCCGGGAATCGTTGCGCTGGCCGCTTCGACCGGCTCCGAAAAGATGGCGGTAAGAATCTGCGGATCGCCGAGGCTTCCCACGGACGTCAGGGTTGGCCGCGTGACGTCCGGATTGACCGCGAGCGTGGCGGTCGCGCTGTTGGTTGAGCCATAGGAATTGACGATCAGGCAGCGAAACGAGCTGCCGCTGTCCGTGAGTGCGACCGGCGCAATGAAATACGACGAGTTGGTCCCATCGGGAAGGTTCACGCCGTTGCGCTGCCACTGGAACGTCGCGCCCAGATAACGGGCAAGCCTCACTGTAAACAACGCGCTGCCTCCCTCGACCACGGTCACGTTTGTCGGCTGCCCGGTGATGACCGGCGGGCCAAGTCCATAGGGCGCCAGGTTCGTTCCGGGAATCGGCGGCGCGCCGTTGGCCGGAACCGGATCTCCGGGTCTTTGCCAAGTCACCGCCAGGTTGTCTCCACCGATGCCCTCCTTTTGCAACGCCTCAACGTAATACCGGAATCCACTCGTCAGCGTGATCGCCACCGATCTCTGATTGGGCTCCTTCGTCCACTCGCGCACACTTGTCCATCCGTTCACCGTCGCGATCTGGACTTTACCGACAGGATCTTCGTTAGTGCTCAGGTAGAGTGCGCAGTTGTCGTCGCCGGAAATCCAGAAAACGTAACTGCCGGTAGTGGGTGGAATCAGGAGCGCCCGCATCCGCTGACCATAATTGTCGGCAAAGTTGGAAGGAGCCTCGAAAGCACTTTCGATAAACTCCTCGCCCGGGCTGTTGGGATAAGTGGGTGCGCTGGTCAGGTTCACCACCGCGTTACCGCCGATGTTGTAATAGACCTCGCGCAGGATGCCATTGGATGATTGGCCCAGACCGCGGGGCGCGCACGTCAGGACCGCCGCCGCCAGGGCGGGGACCAATCGCGTTCTCCAGGACGACATCAGCGTGATTCTCAGCAGGTTGCGTGCTTGCCCAGTCTGGGAATTTCTCTCGAAAAGGCGCAAAACAATAAATGAGAGAAGAAGAAGAAGATTCGGGCGACGGTCGCCAAGGAGGTTGGGGTCAGAAGCCCCAGGGAGGACTAAACGAACCGTCACCCGAATCAAATCTGCCGATAGTCTGACAGAACTCCAGGGCGAGCGCCATAGGGAAAATCCTGAGTCGCCCTTCGCCTCACCTGGCCCCTTCATTGCTCATTTGAGATCAATCCGGTTCTCATGGCGTAACGCACGAGCCCGGCCACGTCGCGGATCTCGAGCCGCTCCATGAGTTGCGCGCGATGGGTTTCGACGGTCTTGACGCTGAGTTTGAGCGTGAAGGCGATCTCTTTGGTGGACTTGCCCTCGGCGATAAGCTGCAGAATCTCGCGCTGGCGGGGCGTCAGTTGCGCAAGCGGGTCGGGGTTGCCGCCCTGCCGGAGAAAACTCTCGATCACCCGTTTCGAGATCGCCGGGCTGAGATACGTTTCGCCGCGGGCCACGGCCTGAAGGGCGATATCCAGCTCGGTGGTTGCCGCGTCTTTGAGCAGGTACCCCGCCGCCCCGGCCCGCAACGCCTGGAGCACGTACTCTTCGTTTGCGTGCATCGAGAGAATGATGATCTTCACGGCGGGGAATTCTTTGCTCACGCGCGCCGCGGCTTCCAGCCCGTTCAGGCCGGCCATGGTGATGTCCATCACGACCAGATCGGGCCGCTGCGACCTGATGAGATCCAGCGCCTCGCGCCCGTTGGCGGCCTCGCCAACGACCTGGACTCCGGGGATCCTTTCCGCCAGGGAACGAATGCCGGCCCGCACCAGCGTATGGTCGTCAGCAAGAAGAACACGAATGGGTTTCATGATGATGCGCGCTCGTCAGGTCCAACGGTTCATCGGCGCCGGCTCGCCGCGGTGCTGGCGCCACCGGTTCTTTCGTCTGCGGGCCATCGGCTTGCGCTTCTTGAATCACGACACAACCCGTTTCTTCAAGGGAAACCGCGCGTAAATGCGGGTTCCACAACCGGGCGCGGACTCGCATTCCAGCCGCCCGCCGGCCAGCGTCGCCCGTTCGCGCATGCTGAG
>DATEKZ010000438.1:0-5428 GCA_035277185.1 Verrucomicrobiia bacterium | reverse complement strand
TTTGCCCGGCCCCCGAAAACATTTATGGATGGTGGGAAGGCGTGGTGAATGGCGGGAGGATGACCTTGGCAGGTATCGGAGTCACGACGCGCCGAGTACCTCTCCCTATCCCGCAAGCAACGGTTTCAATCGCTTCAGGACTTCCGGCACTGCCTTCCACGGGTCTTCCGCCGCTTCATACTCCAGCGCCACGTAGCCCTGGTAGCTGGCGTCGCGCAGAAGTTTGATGACGCGCGACAAATCGGTCGGTTCCTTCTTTTGCCCGCGCCGGGAAATCTCGGTCTTGACCTGAACGTTGACCGCATAAGGCGCGCACTTCGCAAGGTCGCCGTAAATGTCGTCGGTGTGAAAATTGCCGGTGTCGAGATTGATGCCGAGCCACGGGCTTTTGACGGCGCGGACGATCTCCAGCACCTGGTCCGCCTCCGCAACGATGCCGCCGTGATTCTCCAGTCCGAGGAAGATCCCTTTGCTGCCCGCGTATTCGCAGCACTCTTCAATGGCCGCAATGCAGAGAGCCTTCGCCTGGTCGCGCGAAGTGCCCGACGGCGCTTCCCCCGCGAAAATGCGGATGTGCGGCGCGCCCATGATGGCCGCGTGATCGATCCAGTGTTTCACATTGGCGATTTCCTGATCGCGCTTGGGTCCCGCCGGCACCGTGAACGTGTTGCCCACAGCGGTGCCACTGATCGCGACGCCGCGCAGGAACGCATGGCGTTTGACCTTCAGCAGGAACCCGGCATCGACGTTCGCGGGAAAGTAGTAGCTGGTCAGTTCCGTGCCTCGACAGCCGTGTTCCGCGCAGAAGTCGATAAACTGGAAAAGGTCGATGCGTTTGGCGGGATCGGTTGCGGTGTCGCGTTTGTGGTTTGCGTCCTTGAAATAATCACGGAACGAATAGGCGGCGAGGCTGAGCGCCAGGTTCGGCGAACCGCCGCGGTTGAAGGGCTCGATGGCAAAACACCGGTTGACCCCGAGCACCCCTGATCCCGCCATTGTGAGGCAGGACGCTTTCAGGAAATCACGACGACTCATGGCATGCATGTCCGCAGTAAATCAACGGGCGGCCGTTTTTGCGAGCCCTGGTTTTCGCGTCTGCAGCGGGACAAAACCTCTTCCCCAACGGGCTCGACAGCGGCCAAAATGGAGCGCGCGACGTCTCGGCGCGCAGCGGCTCCGGCTTTGACAGCCACATTGTGAACTCTCCGCGCCTTCTCGTTCTCTGTAGCTGCTGCGACCGAGGGACCGGTCGCGCTCCGAGAATTTGCGCGGCGCGCGAAGGTTGTTTGAGAGCAATCCAGGCGTGCCTAACGTCGATCTTTGGGTTCGGAGAACCGGGTCAGCGCATCGCCGTTCTTTGATGCCAGGAATTCGTCTGCGGCACGAACGATCTCGATGAGGGTCGCGAGTGCCGAAGGTTTGATGATGAAGTAGTCGGCCCCTTCGGCGTAGCTTTTGGTGATGTCCCCGGGAATGAGCGAGGCAGAAAAGATTGCCACGGGAATCACCTTTGTTGACGGATTGGTCCGGATCCACCGGAGTACTTGAATCCCGTCCATCTCGGGCATTTTCAGGTCAAGGAGGATCAGGTCCGGAACCGGATTCTCCGTCCGATTTGTGAACTCACCGATGCCCCTCAAATAACGAATTGCCGCCGTCCCGCAGTTCGCCGCCTTCAAGAGGAAGCGCACTCGTCCATTCCGGCAGGCGCGCTCGACCAGGAACAGGTCATTCGGATTATCATCGATGTGGAGCACGGTTTTCATTGCTTGTGGATCGTCTTCCGACAGACCTCATGCGGTCGGCAGTTCCAGCCGGAAACAGGTCCCTTTTCCTGGCGTGGAATCGGCGCCTACGGCTGCATTCATGCGTTCTGCCGCTTTCTTTACAATGGCCAACCCCATTCCTGTGCCCGGGGCGTCGATCGGACCCGGGAGGCGGATGAACGGCTTGAAGGCGCGGTCGATCTGCTCCGGGGAAATCCCGATGCCGTTGTCCTTCACGCGCAACACCATTTTTGAGTTTTCCGATTCGCCGGCTATTGTAATGTCCGGCTCCCGGTCCTGCGGCACGTAAATGAGGGCGTTGGTCAAGAGATTGGTCACGATTTGCCTGAGCATTCGTTCGTTGGCCATCACCACCGGCCACTCTCCGCCCAGGTGAATGTGCGCGCGGCGCTGCTGGATTTCGCCTTCCATGCCGCTCAGCACCGACTCGACGGTTTTCCGGAGATCCACCGGCGTCAGGGGCACGTCTTCGTGCGACAGCCGTCCATACTCCAGCAGGTCGCGAATCAATTCGTCGTTGCGCACCGCCGCCGTGCTGATGCGGTTCACGTAGTCACGCGCCGTGTCATCAAGCCGGTCTCCGTACTCCATCTGGAGCAAGTGCGCGCAACCCTGCATGGCTCGATTGGGAGCCCGCAAGTCGTGGGCGATGGTGTAGAGGAGGTCCTCCACGGAGTTGAGGCTCGCCTGCAATTGCGCCGTGCGGGCTTGAACCTTTATTTCGAGCTCTTCGGCGAGCTTGCGGAAGCTCGTCTCGCTCTGGCGCAGCTTTTCCTCGGTGCGCTTGCGCTCCGTAATGTCCCGGGCAATTCTGGAATCGCCGACGATTCGGCCCAGGGAATCTTTTAACGGTGAGATGGCTATTGAGACGTCGAGGAGCGCTCCGTCTTTGCGGCGGTAAATGGTTTCATAGAAATCGATCCGTTCGCCGCGGTCGACCCGCGCCAGGATTTGTTCCTCCTCGGGACGGCGTTCGGGCGGAACGATGAGCGTGATCGCCTGCCCGATCGTTTCCTGGGCCTTGTAACCGAACATCCGCTCGGCTCCCTCGTTCCAACTGGTGATGATGCCATTCAAATCCTTGCTGATAATGGAATCGGTGGACGATTCGACGATGGCCGCCAAAAACACGCGGTCTGCCTCAGCCAGTTTGCGGTCGGTGATGTCGCGAACGATGCACGTGTATTGCGTCGGTTCGTCCTGCGAATTGCGGGTAATGGCCAGTTCGCCATAGAACTCGGTTCCGTCGGCTCGTATGAGGGTCGACTCGAAAGGACGCCCCAACAAACTCCCCACGCCGGTCATCAGATACTCCGCCAGTCGGTTTTGATAATACTCGCGTTGATCAGGGGGAATAATCAGTTCTTCCATTCTCCGGCCCACGGCCCCGGCCTTGGGATAGCCAAAAATGGCCGTCGCCGCCTTGTTCCATTCGTGGATCTTGCCTCCAGAGTCGATGGACAGGATGGCGTCCATTGTGGAGTCGAGGATCGCCGCCTTGAGGGCGTCGTTCTGGCGCACGGCTTCTTCATCCTGCCTGCGCCGGGTGATGTCGCGGGCGATTTTGGACGCCCCGATAATCTTGCCACGACTGTCTTTGATCGGAGAGACGCTCAACGAGACATCCACGAGCGTTCCATCCTTCCTCTTCCGCACCGTCTCAAAATGTTCGGTCCGCTCGCCCTTCCTGAGCTGTTCGAGAATCTTCTGCTCCTCATTGACACGATCGGTCGGAATCAGCATCAGGATCGACTGGTCCACAGCCTCGGCGGCAGTATAGCCGAATATCCGTTCGGCCCCCTGGTTCCAACTGGTGATGGTCCCGTTCAGGTTCTTGCCGATAATGGCGTCGTCCGAGGATTCGACAATCGCAGCGAGTCTGCGGGTCGCCAATTGCGCGGCTCGCTGATCGGTGACGTCGCGGAAGACCAGCACCACGCCGGTCAGTTCGCCGGCGGCATTGCGAACGGGAGCTGCGCTATCGAGAATCGGGTGTTCTGTGCCATCTTTGGCGATCAGGACAGTATCGTTGGCCAGACCGACAACAACTCCCTTCTGAAGCACTTTGTCGACAGGAATCTCGACCGGCTCGCGGGTGGACTCGTTGACGATCCTGAACAAGGTCGGGAGCGGTACTCCATGAGCCTCCTGGAGAGTGTAGCCGGTGAGGTGCTCGGCAACCGGATTCATGAAAGTGACATGGGCCCGGCCATCCGTGACAATGACTCCGTCGCCAATGCTGGCCAGAGTGACGCGGAAGTGCTCCTCGCTCCGCCGCAAGCTCTCCTGCGAGCGCTTCTGCTCCGTGATGTCGCGGGCGATTTTCAACGCCCCGATTATCTTGTCATCGCTGTCTTTGACCGGGGAGATGCTCAGCGAAACATCCAGCAACGTTCCATTCTTCCTTCGCCGCACCGTCTCGTAATGTTCGATCCGTTCTCCCCGCCTGAGCCGTTCGAGAATCTGAGGCTCTTCGTTCACATTGCCGGGCGGGATCAACATGGAGATGGGGTGGCCGATCACCTCGGAAGCACCGTAGCCGAAAATCCGTTCGGCTCCGTGGTTCCAACTGCCGATGATCCCATTCAAATCCTTGCCGATAATGGCGTCGTCCGAAAGCTCGACGGCGGCGGCCAACCGCAACCGGGCTTCCTCCGCGCGAAGGCGCTCAGTGTCGATGCGGTTCAACGCCGTTGCGGATTTCCAGATGACACTACCGAGGATGACGACGAGCGATGTGGACAGAAGCGCCGATCCAAAGCCCGGTCCGTAAAAGCCCGCCCGATGGCCCAGTCTTTCGAGCCAGCCCAACAACACGGGAAGCAGAAGCGCGGCAGGCAGCATTCGCCGCGTCACGACCCCCTCCCCGCGGTCGCTCGTCAGGACGGTCATGACACCCTGATCGGGCCGGGCAAAAAGAATGCCCAGGCAACACAAAACAAAAGCGACGATGGTGTGAAAGGCTACCGACGCGATCGGCACAATCCAGTAACCAGCTTCGACGTCGTAGAAGTAGCCGACGAAGCCAAACAGGGTGACGGCTGCTGCGGCCAGGCTGAGATATTGAGCAGGCCGCCGCCCCTGGCTGGTTTTCACGTCCAGCAACACGAGCGCCATACCCAGGAGGACAAAATTGAAAGCCGTCACGGGAGCCATCCTTCCCGGAGTTGGAGACCGAGGTTCCGCTTCGTGCTCGCGAAATAACAAATGGTCGATTCCCAAGTCCCGGCTGAAAAGATATTCGCCGAGCGTCAGCAGGCCCACGAGTGCAATGGTAAGGGCACAGGCCTGCACCAGACGCAGTTTGAGACCCGTGGCGGGTCCGGGGCACACCCACCAAACGGCGAGTCCGGCAAGGATGAAACAGAAGGCACTGTTGGCCTTCATGGTCACCCAGTCGGGATGAAGGCGCTTGAGCCACTCAATATCGAACAGCCAACCCGCCAGCACTGCAGCGCCCAGACAGAGCACACTGAGACTCGCGCACTGGGCGAAGCGTTTACACAAGGCGAAGCGACGGTGTTCCGCGCCACTGGCAACACCCGGCGGAGCGCTGTTCGATGCTGTCTGGTTCATTTTCTCCACACCGCATCGCTCACCAAACAAACCTGTCCTTCCCGTTTAACAGGCTGACGGGATTC
>DATEKZ010000437.1:0-2582 GCA_035277185.1 Verrucomicrobiia bacterium | reverse complement strand
GAGGACGCCCGTGTTGACTGCGTAAATCTGTTGCGTCTTGAACTCCGGCGGGTCCTCGGGTTTGCCATGATAGATCTCCCAATCGTAACGCGTGCCTTCCGGATCGTGGATATATCCGCGCCGGGGTCCTCCATGGGACGGCTCGACGATTTCTTCCCCGATATTCCAGGCGACGACTTCGGGCCCATGCTTTCTGATCCGGGTTTCTCGCCCGGTTCCACCCGCCTGCGCCGCTTGCGCCTGGGCGCCTTCACCAGGCTGGCCTTCAAACGCCAGTGGATCCGTATGGGAGACCGAACGGACAGCCTGGAACGCCACGCCATCGTTCTCCCGGTAGCGCAGCAATGACCAGCCCGGCGCCGTAGTAGCGAACGCATTGGCGATGACCTGCCCCGCGTGATTCGGCGGCTCCTGGAAATTCTCGAGCACCGCGTTCTTGGCAGCGGGGATTTCCACGTTTGGACCGAGCAGCGCCGTTTCTCCACGCACATAAACCTGGTACTTCGACCGCGCCGTTGGCCAACCGGCCGTGTAGCGATGCAGCTCGTACGGCCAGACAACATTCAGAAGTCCTCGTTTCGTCCAATAAACCTCAATGTCCTCAGGGTTGTCGGTCTTTCGCACCGCATAGAGTTCGTTGAACTGCGGTGAACTCGCCGTGTTATGGCGATAAGCATAAACCGTCTCGGGCGTGCCCGTCCCCAGTCCTTTCGTCACGACCGGCGGCGCAGGATTGGTCGCGGTCACATGGGGCAGGATTCGCGCGCCGAGGTCCACGCGCGTGGGCGGGCCGTCGGGGGTCCGGTTCGGCCGCAACGCCACAATCTCGATCCCTTGAAACGCGCCGTTCTCGCGGTACTCAATCAGAATCAGTCCTGTTTTGTCTTTCGCGTACAGTTGCCCGGCCGGCGTTCGCAGAAAATAGGGAGCGTTGTTGCTGTTTGTTTCAGGCAGACCGGTATTCCAGTGGATGATTGTTTGCTGAACTCGTGAAATGTCGACCAGCGGTGCCGTCGTCTGCGGGACCGGCAGCGGGTTGGCTTTGAAATCCGAGCCCGGGTCCGGCGTGGGATTATGCGTGTGATAGACCGCGACGGGCTGACGGATAGGGCGGCTATCGATCAAGTATTTGATCGGTCCGACCAGGGAGTTGTTAGCCCTTCTCCAGGTGATATCGACCAGGCCCGCTTCATTGGCAAACACGTTCGTGACGTCGGCGAGGTAAAAGGCCCGGACTTGCGGGGTGATGATGGGAGGTTTGGTCAAATCCACCTGAAGTTCGGGCGCCGGGATAATCTTTTCGCCGATGAGGAAATCCGGCCGACGCGGCTCCGCGACCGGCTGGCCGAAGCCCGATTGGACCAGGAAAAAGGTGCCATTGTTGGGTGTGCCGGCACTTCCGGCAGGGCCAACATTGCCGGCAAAAACCGCGACACCGCGTGGTTGAGGGGATTGGGAGAGGCCGGGCACCGGATTCGGCGCCGGATTATAAATCCGGTTGCGATAGGGGAACGGAGCGAGCGAATCGGCGACCTGAGCCTGGGCTTGCGGGGTGAGAACCGGATTGATCGCGAGGCAGACGAAAAACGGGAGTAAACGCCACGGTATTCCTGATCTTAATCTTAACCCCGAATGCGGTGATGAGTGAGAGAGGGACGAGGGAGCAATGCCATATCCGAAAGCTGGAGCCTCGTTACCTCGGCTGCTACAGAGAATGAGATTTCGGCGGCGTCCTCTCATGGCGGGTGGCCTGTCATTCGTCACGGGTCGCTCATCTTGTCGCCCGTTTGAGCCCGGCGACCTCGGCTTGCAGGGCCTTGATCTGCTTCTGCTGCTCTTTCATGGCCTCAACCAATACGGGAACCAGCGCGTCATAATTCACACCGAGATAGCCATCCGGGCCGGCCGTCACGGCTTCAGGCAGGACTTTCTCCACATCCTGGGCAAGGACACCAATATGTCGGTGAGTCGGGTCAAGATCTGGAATCGCGGTATGCTCCTTGAAGTTGTACGTCACTGCCCGAAGACCCTGAATTTTTTCCAGAGGGGTTTGAAGGGTTTCGATGTTTTCCTTGAGGCGCTCGTCTGAAAAGGTCGAGTAGCTATGCGCCCAAACCTTGCCGTGGAAGTAGAAATCGTTCACGCCCGCCACGTTGAAAGCATTTCCGAATGCTGTCGAAGTCCACAGGTTCACCAAGCCCACGGTTAGCGTGTCAGTAACCGACGCGTAATAGGCACTGAGATTGCCTGACACGTTCAAGGCAGGAGCTATTGCTTCGCCGGTAAGGCCGTTGACTCTTAAGGTCCAACCGGCCCCCAGGGGGCTGTAAAAGCCAACGATATTGTCGTCGAGCATTCCCACAAATGCGCGGTCAGATCCGTTGTGGTTGAACCAGATCCCGGCCGACCCTTCATTCCCCTTGTGCATCCTGGCCCTCCCGTTTACTTCCAGCTTCTGGCCCGAGGGGGAAACTCCCAGGCCCACATTGCCGGTCTGCGGATTCCCGCCCGCAAACACCGCGCTCCAATCAAAGCCATTTAATTTTGCGGCATTGGCGGCGTTGGCCGCTCCCAGTGCGTAA
>DATEKZ010000436.1:0-3852 GCA_035277185.1 Verrucomicrobiia bacterium | reverse complement strand
TCGGGATACTGCTCGAACTCGTACTTCACGTCCTCGTGGATCGGCGGACCGGCGTTCTTGCCGTACGGCGTGAAGTCGTAGCTCATGACGCTCGCCTTCAGCGTCCCCTTGTCGCCGTAGAACGTGGCGCCCCACGGATATTTCTCGTCGGGCGACCTGCCCCAGGTGCGATGCGTCCAGACGACCTGCAGATCGCCGTAGTCAAACGTGGCTGTCTGTGAATCGGAGATGTTCGCCTTGCTGGCCTTGTCCACGAGGATGCCGCCCGTGGAACTGACGCGTTTTGGCATTCCGAGATCCATCATCCAGCGCACCATGTCGAACATGTGGATGCACATGTCGCCGACGATGCCGTTGCCGTATTCCATGAAGGCGCGCCAACTGCGCGGATGGCAGAGCTTGTTATAGGGCCGCATCGGCGCCGGTCCGGTCCACATCTCGTAATCGAGGGAATCGGGCGGTTGTGTGTCCGGCGGATTCTCGCGGGTTCGCATGTGATAGTAACAGTAGATCTCGACGAGGGCGATCTTCCCGAGCTTGCCCGCCTTGATGACCGCGTCGCGTGCCTCCATCAAATGCGGCGTGCTGCGGCGCTGTGTGCCGACCTGAACGACTCGATTGTATTTGCGCGCGGCGGCGAGCATGGCCTGGCCTTCAACGACATCGACGCTGATGGGTTTCTGCACGTAAACATCGACGCCTGATTTCACGGCCTCGATCATCGGCAGCGCGTGCCAGTGGTCGGGTGTGGCGATGAGCACGATGTCGAGGTCCTTTTCCTTGAGCATCTCGCGGTAGTCGGTGTAGGTGCGCGGCTTCTTTTTCGATACCTGCCGCGCGGCCGCGATGTCGGCTGCTTCAGCCAGCAACCGTTTGTCCACGTCGCAGAGAGAGACAATTTCGACCGGCGCGACCTGGACCAGACGCCAGAGGTCACATTTGCCGTACCAGCCCGTGCCGATGAGGCCGACTCGTTTCTTCATGTCGGCGAATTCGGCGGCGTGGTTGGGAAGGGCAGACAACGCGATGGCGGCAGTGCCGGTGGTCTTGAGGAATTGGCGGCGGTTCATGGCCTTTTTCTAGGCGCAACCAGGATGAAACACAAGCCATGACCGTCGCGGCGGGCGCAACTTGGCACTAAGCGCAGTTTAAAGGCTCGCTCGACGGCTGCCGGATGAATCCGGCGTTCCAAATTCGCGCCGGGAACGCCGCATTCATGCGGCAGAGGCCCACTGGAAAGTCGGCCCGCCTTCGTCATGGGGAAAGGGAATCGCCTGATTACATGGTGATCGCGCCCAGCCCGGTTGCGCCCGTTTCGGGCGGCCGCGGCGTCAACGGAGAACGAAGGGAAGCAATCGCATCGTCAACCATCGCCTTTTGCGGGCGATCGCGTTTCTCGCCGCCGCCTCATTCGCACTGGGCCTTGTGCCGGAGCGCGTGGTCCACGAGCACGAGAGCGGTCATGGCTTCGACCATGGGCACGGCTCGCGGCAGGACACAAGGGTCGTGCCGGCCGCGGGCCTTGAGCGTCGTATTCTTCAATTTGATGTCCACGGTTTCCTGCTCGACCATCACGGTGGCCACCGGCTTGAATGCGACGCGGAAGTAAATGGTTTGGCCGTTTGAGATGCCGCCCTGAATGCCGCCGGAACGGTTCGAAGTGGTGTAAACCTTTCCACTTTTCGCGCGGAACGGATCATTGTGCTGCGTGCCGGTGAGTTGGATGCCCTCGAAACCGGAGCCGACATCAAAGCCTTTGGACGCCGGCAGGCTCAACATCGCCTTGGCGAGATCCGCCTCGAGCCGGTCGAACACCGGTTCGCCCCAGCCGGGCGGGACGCCCCGCGCCACACCTTCGACAATGCCGCCGACGGTGTCGCCGGCATTGCGCATCCGCTCGATGAGACCGATCATCTTCTCCGCCGTCTCCCGGTCCGGACATCGGACAATGTTTGACTCGACGTCTTTGACCTTGACCGTTTCCGGATTCACGTCGGCGATGATGCGTTGGATTTGCCTGACGTAGGCAAGCACTTCGACGCCGTGGCGTTCGCGCAGAATTTTTTTCGCGATTGCCGCGGCGGCAACGCGGCCGATGGTTTCGCGCGCGCTGGTGCGTCCTCCGCCCGGCCAGGCGCGGATGCCGAATTTGGCCTGATAGGTGTAGTCGGCGTGAGACGGACGGAACTTCGTCTCCATCTCGGAATAGGCCTCGGGCCGCGCATCTTCATTCTTCACCCAGAGAGAAATGGGCGTGCCCAGCGTTTTGCCCTCAAATGTGCCGGAGAGAATTTGAACGGTGTCGCTCTCTTTGCGTGGCGAAACGATCCTGGACTGCCCCGGCCGCCGGCGGTCGAGGTCCGGTTGGATGTCTGTCTCGCTTAGTTCCAGTCGTGGCGGGCAACCGTCGATCACCACGCCGACGCCACCCCCGTGAGATTCGCCCCAGGTGGTGATGCGAAACAAATGACCGCACGTATTGCCCATGACTCCAGAGTGCGGGAAAACCGGCGGCAGGTCAAATTCGCAGCGACACCTTGGAGGCAAGGGACGCGGCCAGGCGACGGATTGGATCGGGAATGCGCGTCCACGGCGCAAGTTGAATCAGGCGGTGGCCGGCGGGGCATCGGGCGTGGAGGGGCTGCCCGGGACGATTCTTTGAAAGACGCACTGAGCGCTCTTGAGGACTTCCACCTTGGCGACTTCGTCCACCTTGAGCTTCACCTGGGCGCCGGTGTCGAAGGGTTTTGGTTTCGAATGAGTGATCGCCCAGATGATCTCCGTGTCGAAGCTGCCTTTTTCTTTGGCGGCGGAGGCGGATTTGATTTCCACGTCGTAGATATCGCCGTCCACGAAAGAAACCCGGACGGCTTCGCCTTCCAGTCGGGCGAGGATTTCGCTCAATTCGTCACTCGCGGACATAGAGGTACGGCGGGTTAACCGTTCGATCGGAAGTGAAGTTCCTCAAGAGGTTGTTACTCGCGGTAGGTGCACTCAACGGACCAGTTGCCCACGGCATGGTGAACGCGGACGCGGCTCGGTTTTTGTCCCTTCGCTGAAACCAGCGCTGAAGCGATTGCGTCTTCCTTGTGGGGAAACGGTCCGGACTGTTCCCGCCCGCCATCGGTCCTGACCATCCAGCCCTGGTCGGATTGCGAAACATAGAACGTCTCTTTCTTCGCTGCCATAATCGTCCTGTGGAAACCAGCGCCGCACTGTTCTCGCGGGACTTCGAACGGGCCGCAAACCGGGAGAAATTAGGGCGGCAAAATGACATTGCTACAACGCGCGTCAATGGAAACTTATTCACGATGCCGGTGAATACTCTGTGAACAAGTTCCCGGACAGGCCAAAGGTGCACCCGCCCCGATAGGGTGTGAGTCGTTATTCCGTTTCATCGGGCAGATCGAAGGTTTGTACCGACCCTGCATCGTCCGGCGCCTCTTTCCGTTCCCGTTTGTCCCGCTTCTCGTCCTTCTCGGGCTTCGGAAAGTAGTAAAGCGAGTTGTCGTCCCGTCGAATCTTGTGTTCGTTCACCAGCCTTTCCAGAACCGGTCTCGCCCAACGCGCATCGTCGCGGAATCGCCTCCGGTCAATCGCCCGTCCGACTTCCTTGTAGGAATACCGGATGCCCGGTGTCTGCATCAGCATTAGCAGAATGTCGCGTTCCATTTTGGTGGATTGATCTGCGAAGCGTGTCGTCGCTTTCCGGCGAATTTATGTCGCCGACACGACGAACAAACAAGGGAGAAATCGGCGTAGCGGCCCCCCGCTCACTCAGATTCCCGGTGAATACGGCCGAGGATGGTGGAGCCTATTGGACAAAGTTAGAACCTTCTTTGATGAGAATCC
>DATEKZ010000435.1:0-2649 GCA_035277185.1 Verrucomicrobiia bacterium | reverse complement strand
CTCTGTTCGGCGTCGTGTTGCTTCAGGGAATCGGCTTGAAATGGTCGCTGATGATTGTCGCGGTCGGTTACGTGATCCTGGCTGGAATGATCGAGTGGAAAGAACGGAGTCGCCCTGCCAATGAAGCCTCCTCACCCCGTCCCTCTCCCCCACCGGGGGCGAGGGAGACGTTGCGGAGCCGCCGCCTGGCGCCTGGGCCTGCGGGCTGACGGTGGATGGCACTGATCGCGCCGCTTGGTTTGGCATTTCTGCTTCCTACGAAACTTCTGTTCGTGCAGGTGCCGCCGCACGGCAGGCTCGTCGAGTTCCGCGAAGGGGTGATGGACTCCGTTGCGGTCGTGGAGCATTTCGACGGCAATCTCAGTCTTCTTGTCAACAACCGCTTCGCGATGGGCGGGACCGGGTCGGTCATCGCCGAACGTCGGCATGCCCATATCCCGCTGTTGCTTCACCCCGATCCCCAACGGACGCTGTTTCTTGGACTCGGCACCGGAATCACGTTCGCCGCCGCCGGTTCGCACGCCGGCTTGCAGGCCGACGGTGTCGAACTCGTTCCCGAAGTCGTCGAGGCGATGCCGCGCTTCAAGCCCTACAATGACCCGCCGCCGGGAGGGGCCGGCTTGCGGGTGCATGCCGCCGATGCCCGTCGCTTTGTCCGTGCGACGAGCACACGCTACGATGTGGTTGTGGGAGACCTGTTTCATCCGGCGCGTGATGGAGCCGGGGCGCTCTACACTCGCGAACATTTTCAGGCGATTCGTCAGCGGCTGGCGCCGGGTGGTCTTTTCTGCCAATGGCTGCCACTGCATCAACTCGACGAACCCATGCTGCGCGTCATCATTCGGACTTTCCTTGAAGTATTCCCCGACGCCCGGGCCTGGATGCTTCGTTTCAACGTCGATACGCCCGTCCTGGGCCTGGTCGGGACGCTCGAGCCGATGCGGTATTCGCCCGGCTGGTTCGCGAAGCGTGTCCGCGATGTCGCGTTGTTGGAGCAACTCAAGCCGCTGACGCTGACCGATGAGTTCCAACTGTTCGGTTGCCTTGTCGCAGGTTCAGACGGGCTGCGGAAGTTTTCCGCCGGCGCCAAGATCAACACGGACGATCATCCGCTGGTGATCTTCGGCGCGCCCCGGTTCGTTCATCAACGCAGTGCGTCGGCCCACGGCAGGCTTTTTACGTTGCTGGACCGGCAGACGGCGAGTTTTGATGAACTGATTCAAGGAGGAGAGACTGACGAAGTCACCAGCCTCCGTCGGCAACTGGCCGGATTCGTCAAGGCCCGGGACGTTTATCTGCGCGGTCTGATCGCAGAAATGGAGAATCGTCTGCCTAAAGCCGTCGATGCCTACGTGGAAAGCGCGCGCATCAGTCCTGCTTTCTCGACCGGTTACGCACGGTGTCTGACGATCGCAATGCAGCAGTCGGGAGACAATCCCAAAGCCGCCCGCGCTCTGTTGCAGAGGCTGGTGGACGCGCAACCCGAGCGTCCGGTGGCTCGACAGTTATTGGACCGCTTGCCGGAAAAGTAACCATGCGACGGTCGGTTCGAAGAGCTTTTTCCAATGGGCCTCGCGGCGTTGCAGGCGAGATTTTATCGTGTCATTCCCATCGGGAAGTGACACAGTCCTCTCACCATGATCCTCGCGCCGGCAGAGCTGGAGAGCCTCATCAACGTTCAGCATCGCTCTCCCCATACGCTGCTCGGCATGCATCCGCTGGGCGACGGCTCCGGCGTCGTGGTGCGCGCGCAGGTGGCGAATGCGGCCCAGGTTGAAATCGTTCCCGTCCACGAAAAAGACAAACCCCGGATCAAGCTGAAGCGGCTGCACGAATCGGGCCTTTTTGAAGGCACGAGCACCGAGGCAAATCGCGTTTACGCCTATGATCTCGTCATCACGGATCATCAGGGCAAACGGCGCCAGACGCGCGATCCTTATTCCTTCCTGCCGACACTCGGCGAGACGGACGTGTATTTGTTCGGCCAGGGAAACGAGAGGCGCATCTACGAGAAGCTCGGCGCCCAACTCCGTACCATCGACGGCGTCCCGGGCGCCAGCTTCGCCGTTTGGGCGCCCAACGCCCGGCGCGTGAGCGTCGTCGGCGAGTTCAACCATTGGGACGGGCGCTATCATCCGATGCGATTGCTCGGGCCGTCCGGCGTCTGGGAAGTCTTCATTCCCGGCATCCGGGAAGGGACGCTCTACAAATACGAAATCATGGACGCCCACGGCGCGCTGGCGTTGAAGACCGATCCGTTTGGTTTTTTCTTCGAGGCAGCGCCCAAGAACGCCTCCATCGTCTGGGAGAACACGAAGTTCACGTGGACCGACAATGCCTGGATGAAAAAGCGCCGCGAACACAACCCGTTTCGGTCGCCGATGAGCATTTACGAAGTGCATCTCGGTTCGTGGCGGAAGAAGTCGCACGCCGAGTCGCTCAGCTACCGCGAAGTCGCCGGGCCGCTGGTGGATTACCTGAAGAAGACGGGGTTTACTCATGTCGAGTTCTTGCCGGTGTCGGAACACGCCTTCTACCCGTCCTGGGGGTATCAGGTCACTGGATTCTATTCTCCGACGAGCCGGTTCGGAACGCCGGACGACTTTCAATATCTCGTCAACGCGCTGCACGAGGCCGGTATTGGCGTGC
>DATEKZ010000434.1:0-3572 GCA_035277185.1 Verrucomicrobiia bacterium | reverse complement strand
TCGGAATCCCGCGCTCCATTACTACCGTTGTCATTGGTGCCAGTGCCAAGGTGCGCCCAGCGGCTTGTTCCTCGGAGCGTTTGCGGTTAGCGTTGCGGACCATGAGCAAAGCGTTCACGCGCGAGTCAGACGATTCCTCTGACCGGCCGGTCATCGCGCGGCGGGCGTCGTTGCTCCCACCCGGCGCGAAGAATTATCTGACGCCGGCCGGCGCGCGGCGGTTGCGCGAGGAACTGGACCGTCTGGTGGGAGTAGAGCGCCCCCGGTTTGCAACCGCGCAGGACAATAACGATGCCCGGCGGAAGCTTCAGGAATTGGATCAACGGATCGATCACCTTCAGCAGAGCCTTCAGTCAGCGGTCGTCGTGGCTCCCCCGACCAAGGGCGAGGAACGCGTTCGATTTGGAGCCACCATCACCGTGCGGCAGCGCAGCGGGACCGAGTCGCGCTATCGCATCGTTGGGGTTGACGAAACAGACATCGACCGGGGCTGGGTGAGCTGGATTTCGCCCATCGCCAAAGCATTGCTCAACGCGCGGCTCGGACAGCGAATTCGATTCAAGTTTCCTTCCGGCGAGGAAGAGCTGGAGATCGTGGGCGTCGCCTATGAATAGCTGATGTGGAGGATCGATTTCTCGATGGACACCTGTCGAGTCGGAGGCGAGAAACAGGCGCAGTCCGCTTTCGAAGATCAAGTCGTTCCCCGCGACGACTTGCGAAGCTGAGCGCGACCGCGCAAACTCTGGTGGTTGAACATCGATCCCGCGGGAAACTCGGAGTCACAGCGGAAAGAAATTGGTTCGCCAGTTCCAGATGGCGGGCAGATTCGGCCGCGTCCATTCACGACCAGAGCCACCGTCCTGTTCACGTTCCTGTCACTTGCGTTGTTCCTGTTCCGCAACTGGGATACGTCAAACGCGAGCCGATTGAGAATCTGTACTATCCTGCCGAGACCGCGATCTGGATCGTGGACCAGGAAATGACGTTCTTCGAAGCCGTAAGGAGGCTCTCGGCGACGGAGCGGTTCCTGCTGGCGTGGGGCATGGTTCCACTCGGAGGCATTCCGGAATACTGCGATGAAGCGCTGAGTGATGCCATCGAGTACTTGAACAAATCCGGCGGAGCATCTGACGTTAAAGTTCAGCTTCTTGGCACACGAGTGATCCTGAGGGCGGAAACCGCTTCGTTCTCGCGCGCGGAGGATGATCTTGGTGCGCTCATGTTGACCCCTGCGGCAACAAATTTTGTCCATGCAGCCTGCGCACTTTATTCGACGAACCGGGCTGCCCTCAATCCCAACCGGCCAGACAATCCATTCGGGATCGTCGAACACGGCTGGGCGCGCTGGCGGATCGAATCCCGCTGGTTACGGCTCAATGGCGACGTGTCGCGTGCCGAGTGGATTGAACGCTGGCAGGAGACGCAATCCCAGCGAAAGAAGTGGCGCTATCTGGTGGTGTTTGGCGTCGGCGCGTTGCTACAACTGGCCGGCCTTTGCGTGCTCGCAGGTTTCGCAATTCCACGATGGCGGGGGATGCCACAAACCGTTCCGTTGCCGCTGTTCGAAGAGATGCTGTTCCGTGGCGTCCTGTTTGTCGCGTTGCGCAGGCGCTTGTCGCTGGTGTGGGCTGCCGCGGCCAGCGGAGTCGTGTTCGGTGCAATACACTTCTACGCGTTACCCGGTTTCGCTGCCGTTTCGGCGTTCGGCTTTTTGAACGCCATTGCCTATGAGAAGACCGGCAGTCTCGCTCCCTGCGTGGCCGCCCACATGCTCACCAATCTGCTTCTGGTGGGCGGAACAAGCTGGATTTATTCATGAGGAGACGTCCGTGACAATGGCCGAGGCAGTGCCCGGCGTTTTAATCACTTCGGTTTTAACTGCGGGAAGAGGATCACGTCGCGGATGCTTTCCCGGCCGAGGAGCATCATGCAGAGGCGATCGATGCCCAAACCCATGCCACCCGCCGGCGGCATGCCGTGTTCCAAGGCAACAAGGAAATCTTCATCGAGCTTTTGTTGTTCGCCGCCCGCCTGGTGTTCGAGGCGCTCGCGTTGCTCGATCGGATTGTTCTGCTCGGTGTAGGCGGGCGCGATCTCCTGGCCGTTGATGCAACATTCGAAGACTTCGACGGTGGTCGGGTCTTCAGGCGAAAGCTTGGCGAGCGGGATCAGTTCCTTCGGCGCGTGAGTGACGAAAGTTGGGTTGATCAGCGTCGGCTCGATCAGCTTCTCGAATACAGCCTGGCTCACTTCGAAGTCTTCGTATTCCTTTCCGATCTCGGCGCCGAGTTTCACGGCGCGCTCGCGACGTTCTTGTGATGCGATGTCGAACCAATCTGCGCCAGCCTTCTCGCGCACAAGGTCCTTGTATCTAACGCGACGCCACGGCGGAGTGAGGTCGATGGTTTTGACGACCTTGCTCTCGGCGTCTTTGTGTTCGACGACGACTGTGCCGAGGACTTTTTCGGCAACATGGCAGATCATGTTCTGGACGAGTTCCATCATCTGCTCGTAATCGCCGTAAGCCTGATAGGCTTCGAGCATGGTGAACTCGGGATTGTGCTTTCGCGAAATGCCCTCGTTGCGAAAGACCCGGCCGATCTCGAAGACGCGGTCCAGACCGCCGACGAGAAGCCGCTTCAATGGCAGTTCCAGCGCGATGCGGAGATAGAAATCGCTGCCGAGCGCGTTGTGATGTGTCTTGAACGGTTGCGCGGCGGCGCCGCCGGGAATGGCCTGCATCATCGGGGTCTCGACTTCCACGTAGCCGCGCGAATGCAGAAAGCTGCGAACCTCGGCGATGATCCGGCTGCGCTTGAGGAAAGTCTGCTTCACCTCGTCGTTGGCCATCAGGTCGAGGTAACGCTGGCGGTAACGGATTTCAGTGTCTTCGAGGCCGTGCCATTTGGCGGGCGGCGGGCGCAACGCCTTGGCAAGGATCACGAACGAGGTCAGCTTGACCGAGATTTCACCGGTTTTTGTTGTGAACAGCGTCCCGCGGACACCGATGAAATCGCCAAGGTCCAGATGCCTGAAGATCTCGAACTGTTCGTCGCCCAAAGCGTTCTTCTGCGCGTAGGCCTGGATTCGGCCGCTCTGGTCCCGGACGTCGATGAACATGCTTTTGCCCATGTCGCGGTGCGCGGTGACGCGGCCGGCGAGGGCGACTTCGCGGCCTTCGACGTAATTGGCGCGGGCTTCGGCGCACGTTTCAGCGGGCGCGAACTTGTTCTTGAAAGGATCGATGCCTTTGACTCTGAGTGCCGCGAGTTTCGCTTTGCGTTGTTCGATTAGTGCGTTCGTGTCTTCCATAATTCCGGATCGCCCGGTGGCGGTCGTCGAAGCAGGGAACGATGAAACACGGAGAAGGGACGAATGTCGAGGGTTTGAAGAATGACACGAAATCGGGGATCGGGTGGGCGCATCTCAGTTTCTTGCAGGGGCATGGTGGTAAAGACGAATTGAGTCGAACGGTGCAGCCGCAGCGGCTTCCCTCTCCCCTCAACGGGGAGAGGGATTGAGGGGGCGAGACGTTAAAGACCGGCTTCCGATCTTCTTTCCACACCAACGCG
>DATEKZ010000433.1:0-4755 GCA_035277185.1 Verrucomicrobiia bacterium | reverse complement strand
TAAGGTTTGTTGAACGCGATAAGCATCGGGTGAACGCGTCATTCCGGAACGGAGAATAATGAGCTGCGCCCGGACTCGTCTCGATCACGTCTGTGTATCCAGAATTCTCTCGGGATCAAGACGGAGTCTGTGACACCGATTCTGCTTCACGCGCCTCGGCCGGAAACGGCTCCAGCGGCAAGGGGCGATCATGATCCAGATGCTCCCGGCATACGCCAAAGAACCCGACCTTCGTCGTGACCCGTCGAATCTCGTGCAGAAACCGCCCCGTCGGTTCCACGCCGGCGCCGATATAGTTCATGTATTTCTTCATCTTCTGGACCTGGGCCGATTCGCTCACGTCCGGTGAACAGACGGCGTCGTAAAGCGAGCGAATGTATTCCAGCACATCGTAGCCGCGCGGTTGAAACCGTGCCTTGCCCTGCTCCTGCTGTCGGATCTGATGAAACAGCCATGGATTGCGAATCGCGCCGCGCCCGATCATCAATCCCTTCGCGCCCGTCAGACGCAGAATCTCGCGCGCGTTCTCACTGGAATGAACGTTTCCGTTGGCCAGAACGGGAAACGGCAGTTCGGCGGCGGCCCGCGCAATCAGATCGTAATGCACTTCGCCGCGATACATCTCCTGAACCGTCCGTCCGTGCACGGTCAGCAAATCGATCGAATGGCTGGCGAAGATGGACAGCAGATCGTCGAACACGGCTGGTGAATCGAACCCCACGCGCGTCTTGACGGTGAATTTGATCGAGATAGCCTCGCGCAGCGCGCCGAGAATGGAGTTCACCTTCTGCGGATCACGCAGCAGCCCGCCACCGGCGCATTTCCGGTACACCACCGGCGCCGGGCAGCCGAGATTCAAATCGACAGCGGCAATCGGATATTGCTGGAGTTCCTTCGCCGAGCGCACGAGCGACGGGATGTCATTGCCGATCATCTGCGCGATCACCGGACGCCGCGTGGGGTTCTCAGTGATGGATTTCAGGATCCACTTCTCCAGGTTCGAGGTCGAATGAACCCGAAAATATTCCGTGTAGTAAACGTCCGCGCCGCCGTAATGCGTCATCAGGCGCCAAAACGGCAGATCGGTCACGTCTTGCATCGGCGCGAGCGCGAGGATCGGCTCGGCGCGTTGCAGCAGTTCGGCAAACTCCGGGTGTCTTGACGGTGTCGTCGAATCGCTCATTTGCGAGTGTCTCCCATAGCGACTCCGCCGGCGGAAAGCAACCCACGTCTCAAGATGGGAGGACACTCCGCATCACCGAAAAGGATCGGACGCGGACCAACTATCAATTGCATAGGCATTGCAATATAATTGCTTAAGGATTGCATACGATGGCTCATCGACGCCTCTATTTTCAAGCGGCTATATGCACAACTGATTTAAAACAAGCGTGTTATGATTCTAAAGGAAGGCCTGTTGGCAGTTGGCTTGCAACGTGCGTAAGGAAGTGCGTGCAGCAGTTGACTGAAAATGAAGAGAACCAAAGTCGTAACATCGAACAACTCCATTCCTCAATGATTACCAGTACACCAAGACAGTCGTCCTTCCCGATCCACGCGCTCTTCAAGATGAAACTGACGAGCTTGTTACTTGGCGCCATTATCCTGGTTGCTGGAAGGGCAAATGCGATTCCTATCTCTGGCGAAGTCCATTTTGTCGGAAGTTTTAGCCCCACGGGCGGAGCGGGATTGGGTGATGCGACCGGACTCAGCTTCGGCCCAAGCTACGTATTTACGACGTCAGGCAGTTTCTCGAGTCTCGCGGCCTTCTCGAGCGCCCTGTTCAACTCGATCACCTTCGCTCCCCTTTCTCCCGGGACCTTGTGGACGGCCGGGGATTTCAGCTTTGCCCTCGAAAACGTCACCATCGACCTGCAGAGCGCGACACAATTGAACCTCTCCGGCACAGGCATGTTGACCGGCCCCGTCGGGTATGATCCCACCCCCGGAACCTGGAACTTTCAGGGCGGCGGGTCAGCCGGGTTCACGTTCCGCACCGACAATACTGCCACCGTGCCCGACGGAGGCAGTGCCCTGTTACTGCTCGGCGTTGCTCTCGCCGGCGTTGGCGTCTGCCGCCGTCTGCACTCTCTGGCAGCCTGACGTCCCCGACAAACTCTCCCACGTCCTCGCGGATAGGGAGTCGCCGGTCACGAGGAAAAAGTCTGAGCTTTTCATTCCGGGGTTTTAGAGTTCATGGCCGGCTTTCGAGGCAACCCCTTCGTCGCGACTATGGTGTGACTTTATCGGGCGGGACAGGGCAGACGCGAGCGACCCGGTGTCGCCAAAGTCTCGCCTGCGCGGGCGGCGCATGCCATAATCTCCGGCGTGCATCTGGCCCATCTGCGACTTCGCGACTTTCGCAACTACGCGCGGTTGGATGTGGATTTCATTCCCGGCTCTCAGCTGTTGCTTGGCGATAACGCCCAGGGCAAGACCAATATCCTCGAAGCGATCTATCTGTTGGCAACACTCCGCTCCTTCCGCGGCGTCGGCGGGACGCAGATGGTGCGGCATGGGCAGAACGGTTACTTCGTCGGCGCTAACGTCGTTGGCCGGGCGAAACACGACATCAAGATGTATTGGTCCGTCACTGAACGGAAGCTGGGCCTTGACCAGCGGCCGGTCCGCAAACTGACGGACTATCTCGGGGTGCTGCGCGTGGTGGTGTTTTGCACCGAAGACCTGCAGTTGGTCAAAGGCACAGCGCGGATGCGGCGCCGTTTTCTCGATCTGCTGTTGTCGCAAACGCACCCCGGCTACCTGCCGTTGCTCCAGCGCTACACGCAGGCGCTCCGGTCGCGCAACGCCTTGCTCAAACAGCGGACCCTGGACGAAGCCGCGCTCGAAAGCTTTTCGCACGAACTGGTCGAGCTGGGCGGACAACTCATCCAGCGTCGCCGCGAACTGGTGCCGAAACTCTCGCCGCTGGCCCGGCTGGCTTATCGCCGTATCTCGCACGACGCGGAAGAGCTTCGCCTGGACTATCAACCCGCGGTAAAGAAGGACTTCGCGATTGAACTGGCGCAATCGCGTTCGCGGGAGCGGGCTTACCGCACAACGGTGGTTGGCCCGCACCGGGACGATCTGCAATTGCAATTGAACGATCGTTCCGCCGGCCAGTTCGGCAGCGAGGGTCAGAAGCGCACGCTGGCCATTGCGCTGAAAATGGCGCAGGCGGAATACCTGACCGGCATCGACGGCTCGCCGCCCATTCTGCTCATCGATGATGTGATGGGCGAACTCGATCCGAAGCGACGCGCGGGATTTCTTCCCCTGTTGGAAAGCGCGCACAAAGGCCGCGGACAGGTTTTCATGACCTGCACCGGGGAAAACTGGCCGAGTGAGCTGGGCCGCGACCTGCAGCGGTGGGAGATCAAGGCCGGCACCCTGCAACGATTGCGGCGAGATTGAACGTGACAGGACAAAGGCGGCGCTGTTTAACGGGGCATGGCCGTCGATTTTGTTGCGCCGCTCATCAAAGGCGCAGTGGATTTGCTCACGCACGCCCTGGCGTATTCGCGGCGCCGGTTGGGGAAAAAGAAATATGAGCAGCTGCTCTCCACGACAATCGCCGAGTTGTTGAAGGAGCATCCGGACATCGACGAAGCCAAAGCCCGGATTGCGGCGCTCGAAGCCACCGGCGTGGCGCCAAGTCCGGATCTGCTTCGCGTCAAATCGATGCTGAAAGCGGTCGAGACGCACTTCAGGCGCAGGGCGAAAGGCAGGAGTCATCGCAAGGTCAGAAAGAGAAGGACGGCAACACGGAAATAAGTATCGAATCAACCAGGCGCCGTGGCGGCGAACTGCCAAATCGGATCCGCCGGCAGCCGCGGCAGACCGAATCTCGACCGGGCGCTGTCGGGCCGGGGGTTGATTTGACCGGCTCAAATCCGGGGCGGCAAACGTCGGAAACCTTTACAAATCTTGTTTGGCGCCCGTTTCCCGCAATTAACACAAGGAGTCCGGTGCGTTAATGCCGGTCGCTGAGAAAACGCGTGGTCGGAAACCTTTACATTTTCGGGGCGAAGGCCGAACTCGAAGAAATCTTGAGGCGTCTTATTTTTGAGTTTCAACATGCTGATACGCAACATGATTTGCAGGATGGAATCGTGGCTGGCATCCGAGCTTCCGGAATGGCCTGAAGGTTGCGAGGTTGGCCAATTTCAACTCCTGAAAAGCCGGAATCTGAAAAGCGAGGGGGCCGGGTTGTCCCTTGGTTCGGCCAGGCGAAACACGTTAAAACTTTGATCAACGACCGATGTCGGCGGTGAATTATGGGCGCATTTGCATGGGCACTCAATAGTGTGCGGGAAAAGGGGCTGGTGCAGACCGCGAAAGTGGCCACCAGCGTCATCGCAGACCTCTCATTTGACTGGCGTTACGGAACGGACACCACGCGTTGGGTGTTGCCTGACGAACTCGGTGCTGTCGGTGAGAACAAAGTTCATAGCGTCCGCTATCAACCCACCAAGGCGCGGCCACTTCGACATCTCCTCAACTCGTTCAACCTGCCCCGGGACCGTGGCTTCGTCGATTTTGGCTCGGGCAAGGGACGTGTGTTGCTAATCGCCGCGCAGTGTGGCTTCCAAAACATTATCGGCGTGGAGTTCTCACCGGAACTTTGCGAGAGGACGCGAAAAAACGTGGAGATCTTCAGGCGGCGGTCCGGGCTGACGGCCCGGATTGAAATCGTAATGTCCGACGTCACGCATTATCGGATCCAACCCGATCAGTGCACCTTTTTCATGTATA
>DATEKZ010000432.1:0-4658 GCA_035277185.1 Verrucomicrobiia bacterium | reverse complement strand
TGCCTTTTATCAGGTGCTCGGCGACGACTCGTTCAATGGCCTGGCCGGTCGTCCGGTGAACATCAACGCGCAGATGGCGGCGCTCGAAGTTTCCTGCGATCGCGATTGGATGCGCTACAAAGCGTCGCTCTTCTACGCCTCCGGCGACGGCGACACCGAGGACGGCACGGCGAACGGCTTCGACACGATCCTGGACAATCCGAACTTCACCGGTGGCCCGTTCAGCTACTGGACGCGTCAGGGTTTCAGTCTGGGCGGAACGCTGGTGAACTTGAAACAACGCACCAGTCTCGTGCCGAACCTGCGCACGAGCAAGACCCAGGGCCAGGCGAACTTCGTCAATCCGGGTGTGTTCATTGCGGGCCTTGGCGCGGAGATCGAGGTTACGCCCAAGCTCCGTTCGTTTATCAACTCGAATTACATCCGTTTCGTCGAGACCGATCCGATCGAGACGGCGTTGCTTGCGGACAGGGTTGACAACGAAGTCGGCTGGGATTTGAGCATCGGTTTCCAATATCGCCCGCTTCTCACGGACAACCTCATCATCTCCGCCGGTTTCGGCGCGCTGATTCCCGGTCGCGGTTTCAAAGACATTTACCAGACGAACACGGATCCCGTGGCGGGCTTTGACCGGACGGACCGCCGGGGGCACGTGGATGATTTTCTTTACAGCGGATTGGTCGCCATCACACTCACTTACTGATTCATGCGAATGCTCTACCAACCGTCTCGAGGTGGCCGAAATGCGGTGACGGATTTGGATTGGCACTCGGCGAATGGTGGGCGGATGAGTGTTAGTCTTAACGCTCGCCCTCACCCGCAACGTTTAGTCCTTCCCCTTCAACCCTCACCCGGCCTTCGGCCACCCTCTCCCGCTCCCGCAGGCGAGGGACAGGGCCCTCTCCCCCCGGGAGAGGGAGAGCAAAGCTACGTCCTTGGAAAGCCCGGTCGTCGTTTGGGCAGTCGCCGCGTTGCTGGTTATCCGTTCAGACCGCGTCCGACGATCACGCGTATTCGCATCGCACAAGGTCTGCCGAAGGTTCTCCCTCTCCTGGGGGAGAGGGTCGGGGTGAGGGCGAGCGTGCATCTAACTTCATTTCACCCATCACTCTTCGCTTTCGTTGTTGTACTCCTGTCGTTCATTTTGTACTCGCCTTACACCTGGGCCGACGAGTCCGCCTCCGGTCCGGAAATCTCCGTCCCGAAAGATTTACCGCGTGCCGAGACGCATCGGTTGCCGGAGCGAAACCGGATCGATCAATCGCAGTTGGAGGCCGATCGCAAGAGCGTCGGCTGTCTCGAATGTCACTCAGGCAGCGAGCCGATGCACGCCTCGCCGCACGTGGTTCTCGGCTGCACGGATTGCCACGGCGGCAACGCCACGCCCGGCCTCACGCAACGCAAGGCGCACGTCCAGCCGCGCAATCCGGTTTTCTGGCAAAGCTCTGCCAATCCGAATGACTCCAGCGTGTTGCTCAACCACGAATCGGCTGAGTTCATTCAGTTCGTGAACCCCGGCGATTTGCGCGTCGCCGACAAGGCGTGCGGCCTCTGCCACGGTGAAATCGTAAAAAATGTCGGCTATAGCATGATGCGCCACGGTGCGATGCTTTGGGGCGCGGCGCTCTACAATAACGGCAGTTACCCGCACAAGAATTATCGCTTCGGACAGGCTTACGGACTGGACGGCGCGCCGTTGCGTTTGGAGAGTCCCGTGCCAGTAACGCCGGAGATGACGCGGCAGCACGGAATTTTGCCGTTCATTGACCCTTTGCCGCGTTTTGCGTTGAGCCAGCCAGGCAACGTTCTACGCATCTTCGAGCGCGGCGGGGAAAAACAACTTCAACTCGGAAATCCGAATCCTTTTGAACCGCCGGGCAAACCGCTGCGCCGTCTCTCCGAGCGCGGTCTGGGCACTCTCAATCGCATTGATCCGGTGTTCCTCAATTTGCAGAAGACGCGTCTCCACGATCCGTTGCTCGATTTCATGGGATCGAACAATCATCCGGGTGACTATCGCTCCAGCGGCTGCACGGCGTGCCATGTGGTCTATGCCAACGACCGATCACCCTCACATTCGGGCTGGTATTCGAAATTTGGCCACCAGGGATTGAGCTTCAGCGGCGACAAGGCGATCCGCAAAGATGAGCGCGGCCACCCCATCAAGCATCAATTCACCCGTGCCATTCCCAGCGCGCAGTGCATGAACTGCCACATGCACCAGGGCAATCTCTTCGTGAATCCGTTTCTTGGCTACACCTGGTGGGACCAGGAAAGCGATGGCGAATTCATGTATCCGAAAGAGCAAAAGAATCCGACCGACGAGGAGATGGTTCGCGCCATCCAAAAAAATCCCGAAGCCGCCGCGGCGCGCGGCCTGTGGGGGGACCTGGAGTTTCTGGAAAAGGTTGCGGAGCTGAATCCGAAGCTGAAGCAAACGCAATTTGCCGATTATCACGGGCACGGTTGGGTGTTTCGCGCGGTGTTCAAGAAGGACCGCCACGGCAACCTGGTGGACCTCGACGATAACACTATTTCGCACGACGACCCGATGAAGTTCGCGAAGGCCATCCACCTCAAGGATGCGCATCTTGCCAAAGGAATGCAGTGTGCCGACTGCCATTTCGAGGCTGACGTTCACGGCAACGGACTGCTTTATGGCGAGCCGCGCGCTGCCACGACCATTGAGTGTATTGATTGTCACGGAACGATCAACGCGCGTCCGACGCTCGTTACGTCTGGCAACGGCGGCCGGGTTGATTTGCGCGAGAGCAACACGCCTTATGGCCCGCGGTTTTATTGGCAGGAGAATGAACTGTTTCAGCGCTCCACGATGACGCCCGACCTGCGGTGGAAAGTGCCGCAAACCGTTGACACGATTGACCCACGGTCGGCCCATTACAACGCGAAGTCCGCCTACGCGAAAACTCTGCGCCGCGATGGCGTCGCGTGGGGCAATGTGCCTGAGTCGGATTGCAAACGCGCGTTGGCGCATGATAACGGCAACATCTCCTGCCAGATCTGCCATTCCTCGTGGGCGACGGCGTGTTTCGGCTGTCACTTGCCGATGCGCGCCAACCAGCGCGTGGCCTTGAACAAGTTCGAAGGCATGACCACGCGCAACTTCACTTCCTACAACCCGCAGGTCGTACGGGATGATGTGTTCCAACTGGGCATTGACGGCACGGTGAAGAGCAACCGGCTGGCGGTGCTTCGTTCGTCCAGCGCAGTCATCGTCGGCTCGCAAAACGCCAACCGTGAATGGGTTTATTCGCAGCAACAAACCGTCAGCGCCGAGGGTTACAGCGGCCAGGCGTTCAATCCGCATTTCCCGCACACGACCAGCGGCAAGGGCACGACGAAAAGCTGCACCGATTGCCATGTCTCCAAAGACAACGACAATAATGCCTGGATGGCCCAAATGCTCGGGTTCGGCAACGGCACGGTGAATTTCTTCGGCCGCTACGCTTACGTGGGTGCGGGCAAGGATGGACTCTACGGCGTCGTCTGGACCGAGCAGGAAGAACCGCAAGCCGCAATGGGCAGTCATCTGCACAGGCTGGCCTACCCGGACAATTTCAAAAAACACGTTGAGGAGAACAGAGCCGAGTTGAAGGAAGCCCATCACCATCACGCGACAGAGATCCTCGATCTCGTGCTGCGCGGTGAATACCTCTACACGGCCAATGGTGCGGACGGCTTTGAGGTTTTTGACGTGGCGAACATTGATCAAAAAGGTTTTTCCGAACGCATCGTCAGCGCGCCGGTCTCGCCGCTTGGCCAGCGCACTTACGTCCGCACCCGATACGCCACCAGCGTCACCCTGCCGAGCACGCTGGGCATCGATCCACTGCGGCAGCGGTTGCCGGAAAACGAGGAGCAACCCGTCAGTCCCATCTATGCCTGGGTGTTTGTCACGGACCGCGAAGAAGGTGTGGTGATGGTTTCGGTCGGCACGCTCGCGGACGGCGATCCCAACAACAATTTTCTCGATAAGGAAAAGATTATTCGCTTCAACCCGGAGGGCAAACTCACGGGCGCGATGCACAGTTTCATGGCCGGGACAAATCTCTACGTGGTCGGCAGGAATGGTTTGTTCGTCGTCGGCCTGCGTAACGACAAGCTTGAAGAACCGGCGCTGGCGGGTGAGTTGACGGCCGGGCTGAAAAACCCGCGCCACGTCGGCGTGCAGTTCCGTTACGCCTTCGTGACCGACGACGAAGGATTCAAAGTTGTGGACGTCACCAACCCGACCCGGCCGCGCCTGATTCCCAGGGCAACGATTCCGCTCAAACAGGCGCAGCGCTTTTACCTCGCCCGCACTTACGCCTACGTGGCGAACGGGCCGGAAGGACTGGCTTTCATCAACATTGAAAACCCTGAAGAGCCGCGGCTGGAACAAATGTATAACGCCGACGGCAGGCTCAATGACACCCGTACCGTGCAAATCGGCTCCGTCAACGCCTCCATGTTCGCGCTCGTTGCCGATGGCCGGAACGGCTTGCGCGTGCTCCAGATGATTTCACCAGAAAATGTGCCGGGCCACATGGGCTTCAGCCCCGCGCCAAATCCGAAGCTCATCGCCACATTCCCGACGAAGGGCCCTGCGGTCGCCGTGTCCCGCGGTCTTGACCGCGACCGCGTTGTGGATGAGAGCG
>DATEKZ010000431.1:0-5059 GCA_035277185.1 Verrucomicrobiia bacterium | reverse complement strand
TCTGAACTTCCTTCGCGAATACGATTTGCTCGATCACTTCAAGCTCAACCTCGAGACGAACCACGCCACCCTGGCCGGCCACTCCATGCAGCATGAGCTCGAAGTCGCCGGCGCGGCGGGAGCGCTCGGAAGCATCGATGCCAACACGGGCGACGTGTTGCTCGGCTGGGACACCGACCAGTTCCCGACCGATCTGTACCTCACCACGCAGGTGATGCTCACTCTCTTGAAGTATGGCGGTTTTACCACGGGCGGCACGAACTTCGACGCGAAGGTTCGACGCGAGAGCTTCGAGCCGATCGACTTGTTTCACGCCCACATCGCGGGCATGGACACTTTCGCGCGCGGCTTGAAAGTCGCTGCGGCACTGCGCAAGGACGGGCGGCTCGCCGAGTTTGTGCGGAACCGGTATCGGTCATGGGACAGCGGCATCGGCGAGAAGATTGAGAAGGGCAAGGTCGGGTTCAAGGAGCTGGAAGCGTACGCGCTCAAACTCGGTGAGGTGACCACCAACGAGAGTGGTCGTCAGGAATATCTGGAGAATCTGATCAACGAGTTCATCTAGTCCGGTGCGGCCGGCATTCCCGGGGCTATTTCGCTTTCGATGCGGCCGGCAATTCGATGTTGAATTTCAGCTTCTTCGGCGGGTAGCAGGTTGCGCCCTGGCACGCCTGATAACTGAGCGTCGCGGGGATTGTCGAAGGAAGTGAAATCTTTGCGTCGAGTGTCAGCGGGACGCCGATCGCGAACTCGTCCTCGTAAACGGACAACGGCTTCTCGAGTCCCTGCACCTTTTCGGATTTGCCTTCAGGATACTTAAGAGTCCCCACCGTGATTCCCGCGGGTGGCGCCAGTTCAAGTCGGGTGGGAATGAAGTTCGGCTCGGAGGGTTTGTTCGAGTGCGTGTGGTAACCCGGTTCAATCTTGATGCGAACGAACGCCGTTACCGTGGCGCCGGCTTTTGCCTCGCCTTGAATCTCGACTTTCCCGAGCGACGCGGCCTCGCCGACTTTCTTTTGTGCCCGGGCAGCCATCGGCAATAACAGCAACACCGCGGCGAGCGTAAACATTCTTTTCATATAAGTGGTGATGCGAGGCAAAGCGGTTTATTCGGAGCTAATCCCCCTTTTTCATCGGCCACCCGGCGGCGACGAGTCCCTTGTAGCCGCCGATGAGCGAATAGACGTTGCGGTAGCCCATCCTCTGAGCCGCATCGGCCGTCAGCACCGATCGATAACCACCGCCGCAATACATGATAACTTCGGTCTTCGGGTCGGGGACCTTTGTCTCCAGGTCGCGTTCCAACACTCCTTTTCCGAGGTGAACGGCCTCCGCGGCGTGTCCCGCGTCCCATTCGCTGTCTTCCCGCACATCCATGAGCACCACTTTTGGATTGCGGGCGAGCCGTTCGCGCGCTTCGTCCACGGTGATCTCTTTCACACCCGGTCGCGCCTCGTTGACCATCTTCAGAAAGCCAGGTGCATGCTGCATGAGGCGAACCTAATTCCCACGGGCCGCGGGTCAACTGATTTTCTCTGCCCGAATCTTTTTTGTATTCAACGTCACCCGGCGGGGTAGGATGAAAGCAACACCGAACCACCGGAGATCGGCTCGGACGGTGAACGGATTCAGAGAAACAGAGATCATGGCCAAACAGGAAAAATTCGAGGACTTCGCCCTTCTGCTCCGCGATGCGGATGACGTCGCGGTCATTAAACGGCCGGTTCGCGCGGGCACGGAGTTATCCAACTCCTCGCTGCGCCTCACCGTCCAGCGCGACATCCCGGCCGGGCACAAGATGGCGGTCAAGAGCGTTGCTGATGGCGCGCCGGTCAGGAAGTACGGACAGATCATCGGGTTTGCCCAGGGGGACATCCAACCGGGCGACCGCGTCCACACGCACAACCTGGTGATGAAGGATTTCGCCCGGGACTATGGATTCTGCGCCGATGCCAGGCCGGTGGATTATTATCCGCCGGAACAGATGCGCCACTTCCAGGGCTACGCCCGGCCGGGCGGCCGGGTCGGCACACGGAACTATATCGCCGTCATCTCCAGTGTGAATTGTTCGGCCTCCGTTTCGCATTATGTGAAGGACCGGTTCAAGACGGAGGAATTCCGGCGCGAGCATCCGAACGTGGACGGCGTGATCGCGTTTACCCACAAGAGCGGCTGCGCCATCCAGCCGGGCGGACCGCATCAGTTGCTCATGCGCGTCCTGGCCGGCATCGCCCGCCACCCGAACATCGCCGGTTACGTGATGATCGGCCTCGGATGCGAGGTGAACCAGGTCCAATTCATACGCCAGGATTTCAAGCTCGACGAATTGAAACCGGGCGAAGCCGCGCCAACGTTTCTGACCATTCAAAACACGGGCGGAGTGCGCAAGACCGTGGATGCCGCCGCGGCCGCGGTCTCCAAACTTCTGCCCGTGGCCAATGCCATGCGCCGGACGGCGCAGCCGGTCAGCAAACTGATTCTGGCCGAGAACTGCGGCGGCTCCGATGGCAACAGCGGCATCACGGCCAATCCGGCACTGGGTGTCGCCTCCGACGAACTCGTGCGTTACGGCGGCACGTCGGTGCTGGCGGAGACCCCCGAGATTTACGGCGCCGAGCATTTGTTGACGCGGCGGGCGGTGACGCGTGAAACCGGCGAGAAACTGGTCGCGCTGGTCCGCTGGTGGGAAAACCACGCGCGCCAGCACAACGCCACCATCGACAATAACCCGTCCTACGGAAACAAGGAGGGCGGCTTGACCACGATCTACGAAAAAAGCCTTGGCGCGGTCGCCAAGGGCGGACAATCGCCTCTGGCCGCGGTCTATGACTACGCGGAGCCCGTCACGACGCCCGGCTTCTGCTTCATGGACACTCCGGGCTACGATCCGGTCAGCATGACCGGCCTTGTTTGCGGCGGCTGTAATGTCGGCGTGTTCACCACCGGACGCGGCAGTGTCTATGGCTGCAAACCGGCGCCCTGCATCAAGGTCGCCACCAACACGCCGCTCTACAACTGGATGACCGATGACATGGATATCAACGCCGGCACCATCCTGGATGGCACTGAAACCGTCCAACAGGTCGGGATGCGCATCTTTGAAAAAATCATCGCCGTCGCCAGCGGCGAAAAAACGAAGAGCGAACTGGCCGGCATCGGCGACGAGGAATTCGCGCCGTGGATTCTCGGGCCGACATTCTGATAATCGACGGCGCCCGGCGCTGTACGGTCGGCCCATCGGGCAAAGCACAAGACCATGAACCGGACTCGCGGGTATCGACACAGGTGCGCTTCAATGAGCGCCTTCACAATTGCCGCGGCCGCGTTTTTTGGCCTCTCAGAATCGGCCCGGGCCAAAGACGCGGACAGGTTTACAGTGGAGCGGAAACCGGACGTCGTGGTGATCGCGGCGCCGAATGGCAAAGAGGTTCTGCGTTACCAACTCGAACGCCCTGCGGACAGCAAGCTGGCGGTCGACAGCGGGTGTTACTTTCATCCGGTTTCCACACCCACCGGTACGGTGATCACTGAAATCGCTCCATCGGATCACCCACATCATCGTGGCGTGTTCCTTGCCTGGGTCGAGATGCATGGCCGGAAGGACGCGGACTTCTGGGGTTGGGGCGAGCCCGCGCCGAAACAGGATCGCAAAATCGTCAACCGATCGGTCACCGGCCTCAAGGCGACCGCGAAGGGTGCCCGTTTTCGCGCCCGGAACGAATGGCTGGCTGAAGCCGAACGAGTCATTGCCGAAGACCTCAGCGTTTCCGTCCGCACCGAATCGGGCGCGAACATCATCGACCTGGTTTACGAACTCAGACCGGACGCCGATGTGACGTTGTCGCAGTGGGCGTTCAGCGGCTTCTGCGTCCGCACCCGCAAAGACGGCGAACTGGAAGCGAGCGGACCGGGTGGTTTGGTGTCGCTTTCCAACCCAAAGCACACCGAGCCGGCTTCGGATTGGCCGGCGGCGAAGTGGTATGATTACACGCTGCGGCTGGGGGAGGGGATGTTCGCCGGCGTGGCTGTCATCGATCACCCACGAAACCCGCCATCGCTCTGGCACAACCATCGCGATGTGCGGATGCTCAATCCGTGCATTGTCGCTCCTGGACCCCTCGCGCTGAAGGCGAAGAAACCGCTGGTTTTGCGCTACCTCGTTGTCGCCCACGATGGTCCGGTAAATAAGAATCTCCTCGACCGCCTCGCCGCTGAGTGGTCAGACCGATGACGTCTGATGAAAGCCAAACGATGAACGGCAACGCCCATTCATTGGTCGCGTCTCTCATCTGGGGCGCGATCGGCCTGGGACTTTTCGTTTACGGCAAAAGACAACAAGCGATGACGCCGCTGTTTGGAGGGTTGCTGCTGATCGGCATTTCCTACTTTGTCGGATCAGCGCTCTATATGTCCCTGGCCGGAATCGCGCTGCTCGCGGTCATCTACTGGCGGCACAAAGAAGGGCTATAGCCGGACATCAACAGCTATTTTCTGACTTCGAAAGTGGTCGTGCCGCTTCCTGCGATGTATCCGCTCTTGGCGCAGGTAACGGTTGCCAGGTAGATTCCGATGCCGTCGCGTTTGGAAGAAACCGTGTGCTGGATGCGGGCGACGCCGTAAGCATCGGTCGTTGCGTCACGCAAGATGATATTTCCGTCCGCAGTCTCCAATTCCAGGTGCGTCGCTACGCCAGCGACGCGGTTTCCTCCGCTGGTCGCCGTCACCGTGATGTAAACACGGTTGCGGTTGACGTAGCTGGATTTGTCAGTGACCACGGCGACGCTTAACGCGGACGCTGGAGGCTGGGTCAGGACCGTAACCGAGATCGACCGGGTGCCGGTCTTGCCGCCGGTGTCGGCCACCGTCGCCGTGATGGTGTGCGTGCCCGCGGTCAATACCCTGGAGAAACTGCCCCCGGTGCCGATCTGGCCGTCGATGCTCGAAGTCCAGACCAAATTGGCTGTGCGATTGCCGTCCTCGGTGTCAGTGGCTGAGCCGGTGAACTGAATCGTCGTGCCGAAGGCGAAACTCGCTCCCGTTGCAGGAGCGGTGATGTTGG
>DATEKZ010000430.1:0-16056 GCA_035277185.1 Verrucomicrobiia bacterium | reverse complement strand
CGGGATCAACATCATCCTGGCGGTCAGTCTGAATCTCATTAATGGGTACACCGGCCAGTTCTCACTCGGCCACGCCGGGTTTATGGCCGTCGGAGCGTATGTCAGCGCTTCCGTAACCCTATTCGCCGGTCCGCATCTGCTGCCGCTGCTCGGTGGCGCCGACAGCTTCGCGGCCGTTCCCGTCCTTTTCCTGCTCGGACTCGTGCTGGCCGGTCTCGTCGCCGCCGTGGTCGGATTTCTCGTCGGAGTCCCTTCACTTCGCCTGCGGGGAGATTACCTGGCCATCGTCACGCTTGGATTTGGTGAAATCATCCGCGTCATCTTTCAAAACATTCAAGCCGTCGGAGGCCCGAGCGGATTGAAGGGGATTCCGCCTCACACAAATCTATTCTGGACCTACGCCTGGGCGGCGGTCGCGATTTATGCGGTGCTCGCGCTGGTGCACTCGACCTACGGCCGCGGCTTCCTGGCCGTCCATGATGATGAGGTCGCCGCCTCCGCCGTGGGTATCAACACCACGCGCTACAAGGTCGCCGCCTTTGTCATCGGCTCCTTCTTTGCCGGAATCGCCGGCGGGCTTTACGCGCACCTCAAAACGTTCATCGCGCCGACGGTCTTCGATTTCATGAAATCCTTCGACATCGTGGTCATGGTCATCCTCGGCGGCATGGGAAACACGCTCGGCGTTATCCTCGCGGCCATCTTGCTCACCTTGCTGCCCGAGATGCTCCGCCCGGTCGCCGAATACCGGATGATCCTGTACTCCCTGTTGATCATCATCCTCATGCTGACCCGGCCGCAGGGTTTGCTCACTCTCCATTGGGGACGCCGGCGACCGCCGGCGAAGTCCTGAACCGCATGAGCGCACCGCCCGATTTGCTGCGGCTCTGCCAATGCACCATCCGCTTCGGCGGCCTGACGGCCGTGTCGTCGCTTGACCTCACGGTGCGTCCTCAGGAGTTGGTCGGCCTGATCGGCCCCAACGGCGCCGGCAAAACGACTGTCTTCAACCTGGTCACCGGGGTGTACCGACCGACCGAAGGTGAAATCCGGTTCGACGGACGCCCGGTCGCCGGCGCGAAGCCGCACGAAATCACCGGGCGCGGAATCGCGCGCACGTTCCAAAACATCCGCCTGTTTCCCTCGCTGACCGTGTTCGACAACGTCCGCGTGGCCTTCCACCTGCGCCTGGTCAGCGGCATCAGTCACGCGCTCTGGCGCGGGCGCGCATTTCGGGAGGAGGAACAGACCATTGCCGCCCAGGTCATGGAGATGCTCGACTTGTTCCAACTCAGCCGTTTTCGCGACGCGCCGGCGAGGAGTCTGCCCTACGGGGACCAGCGCCGGCTGGAAATTGTCCGCGCGCTGGCCACGCGCCCGAAGCTCCTGCTGCTGGATGAGCCGGCCGCCGGCATGAACCCGACCGAAAAGATGGGATTGATGAAGTTGATCCAGTTCATCAAAGACAAATACCGGATCGCCGTGCTGTTGGTCGAACACGACATGCAGGTCGTCATGGGAATCTGCGAACGGATTGCCGTCCTCGATTATGGCGTGAAAATCGCCGAAGGCGCCCCGGCAGACGTGCGCAAGGATCCCAAAGTCATTGAAGCCTATTTGGGTGAGGAACATCCCATTCAACATTAGGAATCGAGAATGAAAAACACGCGGGACGATCTGAATGGGCGCGCGGATCATCAGCCACCCTTTTAATTTTGAATTCTCCCTGATGTTGGAAATCAAGAATCTGACGGTCCATTACGGCGCCATCGCCGCACTGCGCGACGTTTCATTGACCGTGCCGCAGGGCGGGATCGTCACCCTGATTGGCAGCAATGGCGCAGGCAAGACCACCGCCTTGAAGGCCGTCTCCGGGCTGCTCCCCATCCGGGCCGGAGAAGTTCTGTATCAGGGGGAGAACATCGCGCGCCTGCGGCCGCACCAGATCGTCCGGCGCGGCATCTCCCAGGTGCCCGAGGGCCGCATGGTGTTTGCCAACCTGACCGTCCATGAAAATCTGCGGATGGGCGCGTATCTGCAGACGGACAAATCCGTTGTGAAAGGCGAAATGGAATACGTTTTCACTATCTTTCCGCGCCTGAAGGAACGACTCAAACAGGTGGCCGGCACTCTGTCAGGCGGTGAGCAACAGATGCTGGCCATCGGCCGCGCCCTGATGAGCAAGCCAAAATTCCTGATGCTCGACGAGCCTTCGCTCGGAATTGCCCCGATCCTGGTGAAAACCATTTTCCAAAAGATTGTCGAGATCAACCGCCAGCAGGGGATTACGATCCTTCTGGTCGAACAGAACGCCAATCTCGCGCTGGAGGTTTCGAACTACGGTTACGTCCTGGAGACGGGCCGGATCACGTTGCACGACCAGTCTGCGGCGCTGAAGCGAAATCCCGAAGTGAAGAGCAGTTACCTCGGCGGCGTTTGACGGCGCCCGCGCGCGCAACAATATTTTCCGGGTCACTCCCTGTAGTAAGGATCGAAGTACCGCTTCTGCTGGGAGGCCGTTTGAATGTCGCGGACCTTCTTGTCCCTCATCGCCTCCAGGTGGCCGTCGATGAAACCGACATTGACCCGTCCTTCGTGTGCAACAAAGAGGCCCTCCAGACCGGTGTCTCCGGGTTTGAAGCTGGCGTTCTTCATCGTGGCCGGATCCTCATTGATCAACAGGATTTTCTGCGTGGGACTGACGACGTTGGCCAGCCTGACACCGGCTGCCGTGGTTTTAGGCAGCCCTGAGGTCGGGTCCAGTTCCTCGTTCATGCTGAAGTTCACTCGCAACGCCTCGCCCAGCAATCCCGCGCTCGGGCAGTGATAAATCCGGAACGTGCCGCTGATCTCGTCCCGATGAGGAGCCACGCGTTGAAAGCCCGTTGCGTAGGCAAAGATGGAACCAGACTCGGCGTGAAACCCGAAGCCGGGCGACTTCCACTTCTCCGGCTGGTGGGGATAGTTGTTGTTCTGGCCGCCAAACACCCAGTCTGGATGCCAATTACGGTCCACGTCGCCGGGCCACGGAAGATAATCCCCGTCATCGTCCGCGTACAGGACCATCGCCAGCCCGAGTTGGCGCATGTTGGCCTTACAGACCGAGGAACGCCCCTGCTCCTTCGCTTTGACGAGCGCGGGCACTAACAGCGTGGCCAGCAATGCCACAATGGCGACCACAACCAGCAGCTCCAGCAGCGTGAATCCGAAAGGGGATCCGTTGCAAGCGAGGGCCTGTGAACCAGTTCGGCCCTGAAGCCTGTTGGCGGTTCTTTTCATCGGTCGATGGGCTTTGCTTTGACGGGAAACAGTATGGACCAACCGCCGCGGCGAGGCAAGTTCGCAATTCTACTACCGGCCTGGGGTCACGACCCCTCAACCTTGCTCCACGAACTGCCCGATCCACTTCACTTCCGGCTGCTGGCGTGCTGCTGCAACCAAACCACGTCCTTGTTGTTGGCTGATGCGATATTGTGGTCACCGTGCCAAACCGCAGGCCGGGGATTGTAAGTACGCGGATCCAGCCAGCGGTGGCTCTCCACGTGACCGTCGGCAAAGCTGAGATTCGAACTCTTGCCATGGTAGTTTGCCGGGATGTGATAAAACGCCGATGTGGTCATGCGCATTCCGAAAAACGGCCGACAAATGCTATCGAAATGGATCTCCATTAATACGAACAGATCGGACGGACCTGGAGCGGTGATATGGCTCGTCTTCTTGAACACGTTGAATCCGGGAGCCGGATTGGCATTGTAAGGATTCCCTTCCCACCCGACGTGCGAGTTCATCCCGTAACTGCGGGCGGAAGGAGATTTCTTCGTGCCGACTTGAATCATTTGCCGGTCCGAGGGACAACGATAAATCGCCGTCGTTTTCAGATACGGACCAAAGACCGAGTACCTCGGATCCGTCAACAGGAATGTGTTGGTGTTGTCGGCGGGGTTGCTTTCAAAACTTCCGGACACCCAGTTGGGCGCCTGGCTGCCGTCTCCATTCTGGGCCAATCGGTCCTCGTTATCATTCGCGTACATCACCCAAATGATTGAAAGCTGCTTGAGGTTGTTCACGCACTGGATGGACAAGGCCCTCGCCTTTGCCCTGGCCAGCGCTGGCAGAAGCAAGCCCGCCAGGATGGCAATGATGGCAATCACCACCAGCAATTCGATCAAAGTAAATCCTCGGCGAAATGTGCCCGGGCGGGTCGGCGGCGGCGTTGACTCCAGGTTCATAAATGGGTTGCGATTGCTAAGGAGTGGTTTGCTTCAATGGCCGCGAATATCCCCGAAATACGGTGTATAAGCAAGTGTGCGTTTTGAGGCACAGCTCGTTGAGGAGACGCGAATTACGCTGCGGAGCGCAGAGCACTCCTCTGCGCGGAGGAACAATGCTCCGCGCTCGGCCCGTCGGCTTCACCGGGGGCGGATCACGATCTCCTCAACCAGGGCGCGGGGCGGCAGATTAATCGCCAGCAACGCGCACTCGGCCACGTCTTCAGACTGGAGCATCTTCTGACGTGCTTTGGCGTCTGGCGGAGCCGGACGCTTGTCGAGCAACGGCGTGTCAATGTCGCCGGGAAAAATCGCGCATGCCCGAATTCCATTTTGTCGCTCTTCAGCATTGATGCTTTGCGTGAGGCCCGTCAGCCCGAACTTGCTCATGACGTAGGCCGGACCGGCTTTCGGACTCGCCTGCTTGCCCGCGTCGGAAACGATGTTGACAATGGTGCCGCTCCTGCGCGCCCGCATCTGCGGCAGAAATGCCTGCACGCAATAGTAGGCGCCGTTCAGGTTGGCATTGATCATCATGTGATAATCGTCGAGCGACAGTACTTCCAGGGCGCGCTTCGGGGCGTTCGTGCCGGCGGCGTTCACCAATACCTCCGCCTCGCTGAACTCCTTCAGAACTTTTTTCGCCATCGCGTCAACGGCGCCACTGTCACCGATGTCGCAAGGGCAGACGAGGAACTGTGATCCCGCCGCGCCGGCGAGCTTGACCGTCTCTTTGAGCGCCTCGGCGCGACGGCCAACCAGCGCAACGCGCCAGCCCTGTTGCGCCAGCTTGCAGGCAATGGCTTGTCCCACGCCGCTGCCGGCGCCGGTGATAACTGCGGTCTTCAACGTTCCCATAGTTCTTGTGTTTGCATTATACATAAGTGTGGTGCAACCAGCCCACTTTACAATTCAGTTCTCCGTAACGGCGGACAGCGAAACAAAGAGATTTTCCTGGCTCGCCCTCACCCTTACCCTCTCCCCCAGGAGAGGGAATCAGGTTCGCAGACTGCGGAACGTTCTGGCGTCTCTCTCCAACAAACTCCGTCTTAGTTAAGAATGTCACACGCCGCAGAAAACTCTCTCGCCTCTTCTATCGCCGGTTGGCGGACTTCGTTTCAGATGCGCGTTTGATGACTCAGAAAAGGGCGGTCATTCCCCCTCTCCTCGGGGGAGAGGGCCGGGGTGGGCGAGCGTTCGTCAAACTTCCTTGCGCATTCTCAATCCGACCGGCGGTTGCAGACCACCGAGGTCCGAACACTGGAATATCCTAGCCCGTCAACTCCACCCACTGCTTCGTTTCCGCGGACTTCACAGCCGCATCAATCACTTTCTGGGCCTCGACACCATCATGCAACGTGACCGCACAAGGCCGCTGCTCGCGAATGGCGTTCACAAACTCGACCGCCTGATCGTAGCGGAATGTCACGAGCGGATCGCCCGCGTCCGGATTGCGCGGCGAACCCGGCCACACGTGAAACTCGCGCGGTATGGGCAGCGCCTTGAACCCTGGTCCGCCGGCTTTGCCGTATTGCAACTCATTCCAGCATCCGGTGGTGAAACTGAAGCTGGCTTCGCTGCCATTGATCTCGACGCGATCGGGGCTGCGCCAGCTCTCATTGACGCCGCCGGCCAGTTTGCTGCTTTCCATCACTCCCGTCGCGCCGCCCACAAACTCCGCGAGCAATCCCACCCAATCATCCGTGTCGTTGGGCTGCCCGCCGCGAACGGGAGTGTGGTTTCTCAGGTCCGCCACCAATCGCTTGAATCGACCCACCAGATGATGGGCGAAATCAATCCGGTGGCTCAGCATGTCGCCAATCTCGCCCGTGCCCGCCATTTTCTTCTGCTGTCGCCAGCCGAGATTCCGCGCGTCCCAGTCCTGCAACCGGCACGAACGGTAGTGATAAATTTTGCCGGCTTCGCCCTTCCCGACCAGGTAGTGCAGATAACGCATCGCGGGCACAAAACGATAAGTGAACGCCGTCATGTGCCGCACTCCGGCCTTCTCAGCCTCGTCGGCCATCGTCTTCGCGTCGGCGTGATTCAAGGCCAGCGGCTTCTCGCAAAGAACATGTTTCCCACTCCGCGCGGCCGCGATCGCGATCGGCGGGTGAAAAACATTGGGCGTGGCGATGATCACGGCCTGCACATCGTCGCGCTTTACAATGTCTTCCCAGTCCGTCGAAGCGACCGACCCACCGGTTTGCTGCCGCGCCGCTTCCAGCGTCGCCGGGTTCGCATCGCACAGCGCCGTGACCTTCACATTCGGACACAGCGCCAAGCCCGGGAGATGGTTTTGCAACGCGATGCTGCCGCAGCCGATGATCGCGAAATTGAGGGTGTTCATTGCTTCTTAACGGGCCGCGAGTATGCCGAAGCCGACGCGAAACACAAGACCCGCCGCAGTCTGCCGGAAACAGGTCGTGCCCGATACGCAGGCCACTGCTGCCTGATGCCGTATGCAAAGATCAACAGCTCAGTCCTTCAACTCCTCGGCCATCCAGGGTTCCACGCGATGGGCTGTAGCCGCCCGTACTTTCTTCACTTCATCGGCTGAAACGGCGGAAGCCTCCGCGCCGAATTCCTTTCGCACGAAAGTCAACACGTCGGCGATCTGTTCGTCGGTGAGACCGCCGACCGACGGCATCGGCACTGCATTGGGGCCGCCGAAGTCCTGGCCCGCGACGGTGATTCTGCCGGTCAAACCGTGCAGCAGAATCCTGATAAGTCGCGCAGTATCGCCGCGCACCCATTCGCTGCCGGTCAGCGGCGGATAGACTCCGGACAAGCCTTTCCCTCCCGGTTGATGACACGGCAGACAGGCCATCTCGTAAACCACCTCGCCTCGCGTCGGCGCGGCGCGCGGTGTGCCGACGAGCTTGCTCAGATAATCCGCCTGCTCCGCGCTGCCGCCAAAGTTGAGTTGATTTGCCGCGAGCGCCGGAGCCCACCGCGGCTGAAGAGCTCGCGCGCTTTGTCGAATCGCGTAGTCGAGGAATGGATCGCGGTTCATATCCAGCGCGGCCGCGACGACTTGCACGGCTTCAGCCCTGGGCACGTAGCTCGCCGCCACGACGGCTTCCAATCTCACACGCGGATTCTCGTCCCGGACGCCGTGGTGGAGAAGTGTCATGGCGTCGGGTAATTGCCCTGCCCAGGCGCCGGCCACACGGACGCCATAAGCGCGAACGCGCGGGTCTTTCGCTGCGAGCAGTTTCTTCAGCAACCCGGGACGGGCAGTTTCGTGCGCCTCGAAGACGCCGATGGCTTCCAGGAGCAACCGCTCGTAGTCCGGTGTCGTGGAAGCGAGCTTTGCGACCCACTCATCGGCAGCCTTCAACACTTCACCCGGCGGTCCGTCGAATAGCAGGCGTTTGGCCTGATAACGTGTCCAGCGTTCGGGCGACCGAAGTTGTTCGAGCAATTCAGCAGGCTTCATCGCCGCCAGGTTCGGTTGCTTCACCGGCGCGCGGCCCTTCGCGGTGATTCGCCAGATGCGCCCATGCGTCTTGTCCCGACGCGGGTCGGCGTAGCTCGCTTGATAATGGCCGATGATGGGATTGAACCAGTCCGCCAGATAGATCGCGCCGTCGGGCCCGACGCTCACGTCCACTGGACGAAAAGCGGCGGTGGACGACTTCATCAGCCTGGGTAACTGCGTTGTCTTGAAACCCGAGCCCGCGTCCGCGAAACGATGAAGCTCCACGACCGCCCCGAAGTAGCCGCCAATCAGCGCGCAGCCTTGAATGTCATCCGGCAACGCCCGCGTGCCGATGATGTCGAGGGCGGTCGTTTTCGGCGACGTCTCGAAGAGCGGGCCGACGGAGTGATATTGCTCCGGCGAATTGGCGTAAGAAACATCCGCCGAAGTTGCCGAGCCGCTGCCCAGCGAACCGGCTCCCCGCACCATGCCGGGCACCGTCCAGTAACCGTGCGGCCGGTCGCCGGACTTGTGAAAGACCTGGCCGAAGTCGTCGAAGGCCACGCCCCAGCAATTCGCGCCCGCCATTCCGCCGCCGAAGAAGCCTTCGAGCCGCAGGAGGCGCGGACGCAGACGCCACACGCCTGCGCGATCGAGGCGCGCGATGCCCCACGGTGTTTCGACGCGCGAAAACGCATGCAGTCCTTGTGTGAACCACAAACTTCCGTCCGGCCCGTGCGTGATCGAGTTCACGAGCTGATGCGTGTCGCCAATACCGAAGCCGCTGAAAACGACTCGCCGCACGTCGGCACGTCCATCTCCATCCGTATCGCGCAGATGCACGACTTGATCGAAGTCGCAAACGAACACTCCGCCTTCGCCCGGCTCGACACCTTGCACCATCGTCAGTCCTTCGGCGAAGCGCCACGATTTGTCGGCTTTGCCGTCGCCGTCCGTATCCTCGAGCATGAGGACAAAATCAGCCGACTTCGCACTGGCCCGCGTTTGCGGATAGGTGGGTGAGCAGGCGACCAGGAGGCGGCCTCGTTCGTCCCACGCAAATTGGGTG
Source organism: Verrucomicrobiia bacterium (assembly GCA_035277185.1). Lineage (GTDB taxonomy): Bacteria > Verrucomicrobiota > Verrucomicrobiia > Limisphaerales > AV2 > DATEKZ01. Next base: position 7,295 of record DATEKZ010000430.1, on the reverse strand, counting down.
GGCTTGACCACGCCATCGCGCTCGGAAGCAAACAGATTTACTTCGTAGCCGTCGGCCGGCGTGAACGTCGCGAGTTCTTCCTCGGGTGTCATGGCCTTCTCTTCTTCCGGCGAAGCCGGCCTCGCCGCAGTGGCGGCCGCAGGCACACTTTCGCCGCGGGCGAGCGCATGAATTCGGGCATCAGCCGCGTCGATAAGCGGACGATGCCGCTCGAATTCTCCCTTCAATGACGGCTCGGTGCCGCCGGGCTTGCCGTACGCTTGCGACACGCGGTCACCGTAAACAAACGACCAGTTTGCCGGTCGCCAACAATCGAACCAGAGGCGATTCTTCTCGACGATGGCCTGGCGCAGCGACTCCTTGCCGGCGGAGCGATTTTCCTCCGCGCCGAGTTGCCGGGCGATCGAGTCGGCTACTTCGTTCAATCCGACTTCGCCCAGGTGAATGCCGTCTTCCGTCAAACGGTTGGCTGACTTCCGCTGAGTGAGCGGTCCGACCAAATCCACAAACACTGCGTTGCGTTGCCTCGCGAGATCGCGTACCGCGTTTGCGTAGGCGACCACGTCGCCATTGCGCTGCGTGAGGTCCGGCGCGTGCGAGGCCAGTGGTTTCTCAAACGGCATGGGTGAGACCAATACCAGCCGACGCGTTCGGGCTGCGAACTGATCGAGTAACCGGTGATAAGCCGCAACGAATTCCGGCAGGCGTTTCACACCATCGAGCGCTTCCATCTGGCCGAACTGCGCGACGACCACAGTGGCGCCCGCAGTTTCGAGTTGCCGGGTCCATGAGCCGAAGTTCAAATCCCGCCATTGCTCGTAAACCGTGTCGGCCTCCCACGCCATTGAGCGGAAGCGCGGATTGTGCGCCGCGAACGCCGACGCGAGCATCGACTCGATTTCTCCCACTTTTTGATCGCGCACGAAATTTTCCTGCCCGGCAAACACCACGATGTCCTTCTCACCCAGAGCGAACTTGCCATTCGCGAATGGCGGCAGTGGAACACCGGGCTGGCCATCACCAAACCGGCTGAATATTTCCGTCACGGTCGGCACGTTATCACCCGGCAGCTCTTCGAGAGTGATGTTGCGGAAGGAAATCTCGGCCTTGTTGTCCCCGTGGATTTGTAGAGCGATCACCCCTTCTTTATCGATGGCCGGGTCGCGCTCGACCCAGGACACCGTGCGCTGGCCGTTGAGGAAAATCTCTATCTCCGGTCCGCGCGCCACAATTTCGTAGCGGTTCCAGTCGCCGAGCCGCTCGATACGCGTCACCAGATTGGTGTCTGCCGTCACAAGCATCTTGTTGCGGCGCGACTCGTCGTAAAGGCACCCGGAGAAACCCGCGCCAATGTCCGCCTGAAAGCCGGAAATCTCATTTGCCGGATTCACGAGGCGTTTGCTGCGAAACTGCACGCCGCCATTCACGAAGCCTTCCGTCCCGACGAGCTTGTATTCGAGCCGCAGATGAAAGTTTGTGGAGCGCTTCTGCGTGGCGAGGAATTCATTGCGTGGATTCCCGTTCAATGAACCGCCAACAATCACGCCCTCGCGAATGCGCCAGACGGAATTGGTTTCGCCCTCCCACCCGGCGAACGATTTACCTTCAAACAACGGGACTGGCGCGGCCCAGATGTGGACCGCCGAAAGCCAGCTCATTAAAAGGGGCAGCAAACGCGATTTCATCTGAGCAAAGCATGACCAAATGACGGACTTCGGTCACCACCTGATTTCGCTCGTTTGACGGCGGCAATGAAATTGGCTGTCGCTGCATCACACGAATTGAAGGCTGACTTTGTCTCCCCGAAATCTGGCGCAGACTGAAGGGCCCGACAGATGATAGCCCGGGACAAGCGCGGAGATCGGAATCTTCGAGCAACGTGGGCAACACATCGTGAGAGAGGCACAGTCATCCGTGTGATCCGTGCAATCCGTGGTTAAAACCGACTTGCCGTTTGACCACGGATTGCGCGGATTTCACGGATGGGCACCGGAGGGCATCATCGTTTGATGATGCCGACCGGACTCGTGGACATCCTCACAAAGGATGAGTTCCGCGACCTTGTGCGTTATCGGTCCGAACTCGGAAAGCCAGAGGCGCGGACACCGTGATCCTTTCGGACCGCGGCCTTCCAGGCCGCAGCGGTTTCAAAGGGACGGGCACGTGGTCGAAACGCCAAGTGCCGCACCTCCGCCGAACGTGCTGCGCCCAAAATGGGCGCGGTCCAGCGGTGTTATGCCGGGGCGCATCGTGCTCGGCGTAACGGGTGAGCAATTCAGAGCGACTGGCTCACGGCTACGGGTCCAGCAACAGAGATGCAACGCGCTCACGCACCTTCGGCATCCTTTCCTCCGCGCCTCGTCGAAATCGTTGTCCCTCCTTTTTACAGAGTGCTTCTACCCGGTCCTTCCGGCCGCGATCGTAGGGGATGAATCGCTCGAAGATTGCGCCGTGGGTTGCCTCGTGCACCAGCACGACCGCCAGCGCAAGCACGCGCGCAGTCGGTTGATCGGTTAAGACGGCAATCCTTGGCCAGTTGACTTCGCACATCCTCCCGACGGGCCAGTAACAAGCAATTGCCTTTCGGAGCTGAGTTGCATACACCGTCCGTATGTGCCGTCGAACTCTTGAGTATCTGCGCGGGTCGAATTCTCGAAGGATTTCCAAAGCCGCGCGGATCGACGCGACGAAAATCTCGTTCTCCCTTTCCCCAAATGGAGAGAAGACGATCCGGATTCCTGCGTGATACTGGTAGGGAAGCGGGCGCAGTATTACCGCGAGACCGGCTCCCCCGAGCAACGTTTTCGGGTGGGTCAGCAGCCAGAGGCAATATCTCGGTTTTGAGCCGCTCTGCACTTCATGGCCCCGGATGCCGGGACGGCGTCATCCGTCCTCCATTCTTCCAAATGACTTCGCGTCTTTGCGCCTTCGCTGTTCACTCAACATCCAGCTTCGTCCACGCGGCGTTTTTCTTTGACGACTTCACCACGGCCTCGATGAACGCCATGCCTCGGACACCGTCCTCGATCTTCGGATAATCGAGCGCGGGATCGTCCTTGGCGGGCTTGCGGCCTTCGAGCCGGGCGCGAATGTGATTGGCAAAGTTCTTGTAAATGTTTGCGAAAGCTTCGAGGTAGCCCTCGGGATGCGCCGGCGGCGTGCGGCCTGCGGCTTTCGCCGCGGCGCCCAAATAGCCATTCGCGGCCCGATAAACCTGCATCGGCTGGTCAGGCCATTTCACGAGCATGGTGTTCGGCTCCTTCTGGTGCCATTCAATGCCGCCCTTCTCGCCGTACACGCGGATGTTCAGATTGTTCTCCTCGCCCACACTGATCTGCGAGCAGTGGAGCACGCCCTTCGCGCCGCCTTTGAATCGGAGGAGGACGTTGCCGTCATCGTCGAGCTTGCGGCCTTTGACGAACGCGGTGATGTCGGCGGCCAGTTCCTCGATTTGCAGACCCGAAATATATTCGGCGAGATTTTCGGCGTGTGTGCCGATGTCGCCCATGCTGCCGGCGGCGCCGGAGCGCTTCGGGTCGGTGCGCCAACCGGCCTGTTTCTGGCCGGTGGATTCGAGACGCGTGGCGAGCCAGCCCTGGGGATATTCGACCACGACCTTTCGGATTTTGCCGAGCTTGCCGGCACGCACCATGTCGCGCGCCTCCTTCACCAGGGGATAACCGGTGTAATTGTGCGTGAGCCCGTAGAGCAGGCCGGTCTTCTTCACCAGTTCACCGAGCTTCTTCGCTTCGGCAAGATTGAAAGTGGCGGGCTTGTCACTGAGGACGTGGAAGCCCTGTTCGAGCGCCATCTTCGCCGGCGGGAAATGCATGTGATTCGGCGTGACAATGGCAATGAAGTCCATGCGTTCGCGCTCGGACAACCTCGCCTCGTGCTTGATCATTTCCTCGAACGTGCCGTAACACCGTTCGGACCGGAGAAAGAGGTCGGCGCCCGACGCGCGGGAGCGTTCCGGGTCCGATGAAAACGCGCCGCAGACCAATTCGATCTGTCCATCCAGGTTTGCCGCGATGCGGTGGACGGCGCCGATGAAGGCGCCCCGGCCGCCGCCGACCATTCCGTAACGGATTTTTCTGCTCATAGGGAGGGTGGATATTGAAGCGTTGGTAAAGTAGATGTTGAATTAGGTGACGCGGCCTTTATAGTGACCGCCGTTTTTCAAGTCAACGAACGACTTGGAAACGAGGCGCCAAACCCCGCGTCCGACTGTGAATCATGCAAGTGCATTTGTTGAAATCGAAAATCCACCGCGCCCAGGTCACCGCGGCCAGCCTCGATTACGAAGGCAGCCTGACCATTGGCGAAGACCTCATGGAAAAGGCCGGTCTGCTGCCGTACGAACGCATCCTGTGCAGCAATCTCGCCAACGGGCAGCGCTTTGAAACCTACGTTATCAAAGGCGAGCGAGGCTCCGGCGCCATCGAGCTGAACGGCGCCGCGGCGCACCTCGGAAAAATCGGCGACCGCCTGACCATCATGTCGTTTACCGAGGTGGAGAGCACCAAGGCGAAGAATTGGAAACCGCGCGTGATCGTGCTCGGGAAGAAAAACAAGATCATCAACGAGCGCGGGATTTAGGGAGCGCACGGAACCTGACGAGCGAGACGAAATCGTAAATCGCCAATGGCTATATGCCTTTGACCGCCGCTGAAATCGCCAAACATCTCGAGGGAGAAGTGCTGGGCGACGGCTCGACGCAGTTGACCGGTTTTGCCCCCGCGGATAAAGCCAAACCCGGCGACCTGACTTTCGCCGAGAACGAAACCTACTTCGCCCGCGCCGAACAGAGCGCCGCGTCGGCGATCATGATCGATGGCCCGTTCACCTCGACCAAAAAGACCCTGGTCCGCGTGCCCAACGCTCGCGTGGCTTTCGCGAAGGTGCTGCCACTCTTCTTTCCGGAGCCGGAGTTTGCACCCGGCGTTCATAACCTGGCCGTGGTCGCGTCCACGGCTCAGATCGACCCGTCCGCGCACGTCGGACCGTGCTGCGTCATCGGCGAGCGGGCGAAGATCGGACCGCGCGTGGTTCTGCACGGAGGAGTTCATGTCGGCCTGAGTTGCGTTTTGGGGGCGGACACGCAGATTTTTCCAAACGTCACGCTTTATCCGCGCACGCAGATCGGTCAGCGCGTCCGCATCCACGCCGGTTGCGTCATCGGCTCCGACGGATTTGGCTACGTGCTCGACAACGGTCTCCATCGCAAGGTGCCCCAGGTGGGTCACGTGGTGATCCACGACGACGTTGAACTGGGCGCGAACGTGACGATTGACCGCGGCGCGCTCGGGCCGACGACAATCGGGCGCGGCACGAAGATCGACAACCTGGTTCAGATCGCCCACAACGTTGCCATCGGCGACCACTGCCTCGTTGTGGCGCAGGCGGGGATTGCGGGCAGCACCAAGCTCGGCAACTACGTGACGCTCGCGGGACAGGTCGGACTCGCCGGCCATTTGAAGATCGGGAACAAAGCGACCGTTGCCGCTCAATCCGGAGTCATGCACGACATTCCCGACGGCGAGAAGTGGCTCGGCTATCCGGCACAACCGGATCGCAAGGTAAAACGCCAGATGCTCGCGGTTCAGCAGCTCCCCGATCTGTTGCGGCGGGTCACGGATCTGGAAAAAGAGTTGCAGGCGCTTAAGCGCCCGTCAGCGCCGAAGGACTCCGAAACGGTTTAGGGTTAAGCATCTCCGCCTTTCGGCCTGAAATGACTTATTGACTTGCCCAGCCCCTTTGCTAATTTCGCCGCTCTTTAAATTGGGATTTGATGAAAACGCATCTGCCGAAAGTGAACCTGGACCAGCGGAAATGGCACGTCATTGATGCCGACGGCGCGGTCCTTGGCCGCCTGGCGGTGCAAATCGCCGACGTTCTGCGAGGAAAAAACAAGCCGGTGTACACTCCGCATCTTGACGCGGGCGACTTCGTAGTCGTCATCAACGCCGAGAAGGTTGTTCTGACCGGCAAGAAGGAGACGGACAAGCAATACATGAGCTACTCCGGCTGGAAGGGCGGCGAGAGGTTCAGAAACGTCTCGCAAATCCGCGCCCGGCATCCCGAACGCCTCATCCTCCACGCCGTCAAAGGCATGATTCCCAAGAACCGGCTCGGCGACCGCCTGCTCACCAAGCTCAAGGTATTCAAGGGCGCCAACCACCCCCACGCCGCGCAAAAACCGGAGCCTTTGACGGCATCGAACTGATTTCCCAACCGGTTAACCGCCCCCAACCAGAGTCATGGCAGAATCCAACGTCCAGGAATTCATCGGAACCGGCCGGCGCAAGACCTCCGTCGCGCGCGTCCGCCTCGCGTCCGGATCCGGCAAGATTACGATCAACAACCGCCCGTTCGAGAATTATTTCCCGATCGAGGCCCTGCGCACGATGGCGTCGCAGCCGTTGAAGGTGACGGAAACGTCGGGACGTTTTGATGTGCGCGTGAACGTCGCCGGCGGGGGCCCTACCGGCCAGGCCGGCGCCGTGCGACACGGGATCGCCCGTGCCTTGTTGCAGGCGGATGCCAATCTGCGTCCGACGCTGAAGTCCAACGGTCTGCTCACCCGCGATCCGCGTATGCGTGAGCGCAAGAAGTACGGCCAGCCGGGCGCCCGCAAACGTTTCCAGTTCTCGAAACGTTAAGCCGGGTCCAGATTTGCAAGCCCCGCTGGCGGATGCCGGCGGGGTTTTTTATTTGTCCGTGGTTTGTTGTCAGTTGTGGGTTGCCAGAAGCCCGGCCTTGAAGCACAAGAACTGGCCACGGACAACTGACTACTGACCCCTCACCCGAAATGAAGAAAACCGCCATTGTGGGCGCCTCCGGTTACTCCGGCGAAGAACTCGTCCGGTTGCTATTGAACCACCCGGACGTCGAACTGGTCGCCGTGACCTCGCGGCAGTGCGCCGGCCAGACCGTCGCGCAGGTTTTTCCCAAATTCGCCAGTCACCCCAGGTCGAAGACGCTCCGTTTCACCGAACCGAACGCGGCGTTGCTCGCCAAACAGGCCGAGATCGTCTTCCTCGCCCTGCCCCACGGAGTGGCCGCGGAATTCGCCGCGCCCCTGCTGGAGGCGGGTTGCGTCGTCATCGATCTCAGTGCCGATTTCCGTCTGAAGAGCGCTGCCATGTACAAAGAGTTTTATGTCCACGACCATCCCGCGCCGGAGCTGCTGAAGAAGTCGGTGTACGGCCTGCCGGAAATTCATCGGAATGAGATCCGTACCGCCGATCTCATCGCCTCTCCCGGCTGCTACCCAACCAGCATCCTGCTGCCTG
>DATEKZ010000429.1:0-2806 GCA_035277185.1 Verrucomicrobiia bacterium | reverse complement strand
TCAGTCAGATTTCCGCCGGACGATCCTTCCTGCTGGCGTTGGCAGGTGACAGCGCGCCGTGCATCTCTCTGCCGCCGCGGGGCCGGACGATTTTGCCGGGAATATCCGTCAACCTGGGCTGCACGGCGGCAGGCACACCTCCATTGGCGTACCAGTGGCAACACAACGGCGGCGATATCTCCGACGCAACGAATTCGACTCTGTGGGTGACCAATTTCGTCTCCGTGGACGTCGGCGATTACCGGGTCGTCGTAACCAACCGCCATGGGAAGGTCACGAGCCCTGCGGCGGTGCTGACGGCAGGTCCCATCATCGCCTGGGGCAATAACTCGAGCGAGCAAATATGGATTCCGGCGGGTGTCACCAACCCGATTCAAGTCGCGGGCGGCGATTCGTACTCGGCGGCGCTGGACGCCGAGGGCGCTCCGATTCAGTGGGGTGGACGGTTTGGCCTGGAGATGATTCCGACCAACCTTGGCCGTTGTACGGCGATCAGCGCCGGCTTCGGCTTCACCCTTGCCTTGCTGGAGAACGGGACGGTGGCGGCGTGGGGCGCGAACTTCAATGGAGAAACGAATGTGCCGCCGGGCTTGACGAACGTTGTAGCGGTGTCGGCGAACAACGGTTTTTCCCTCGCGTTGCTGGCGGATGGCCGCGTGGCGACCTGGGGCGATCCCTTTTTGGTGCAATCCAATGTCGTGGCCGGCCTGTCGGATGTGGTCGCAATTTCAGCCGGAGGTTTTCATTCGCTGGCGTTGAAGGCTGACGGAACAGTGTTCGCATGGGGGCGAAATGCCGGCGCCGCGACCAATGTCCCTGCTGACGTTGCCGATGTTGTCGCGATCGCGGCCAGTTTTGGTTACAGCGTGGCGCTGAAGGCGGATGGCACTGTCGCGGTGTGGGGAACGAGCAACCCCTCCGTCACCAACCCGCCTGCCGGTCTCTCGGATGTCGTTGCCATCGGGGCCGGCTTCAACGGTGGTCGTCTGGCCCTCAGGAGCGACGGCTCGCTCGTTGCCTGGGGCCCCAATCAGTATGGCGAGTCGAACATTCCCCCCGGCGTGAACAACGTCATTCGTATCGCGTCCGGATGGTCCCATCACCTCGCCATTGTCGGAGACGGCAAACCGGCGATCACCGGCCACGTTCCGCGGCGCAGTGTACGCGCGGGCGGCACACTGCGGCTGGCGGCGCTCGCCGCTGGCGCTCAGCCACTCAGGTATCGATGGCAGCTCAACGGCGTGGACATCGCTGGCGCGACCAACGCCACGCTTACCGTGTCGGGTATGACGGCTGCTGAAGCCGGCAGCTACCGCTGTATCGTGAGCAATGACCTCGGATCGATCACGGGCCCGATCACGACGGTGACCGTGATCAGCGAACCTCTCTATTTTGACACGTCCGTTGACGGGCTGCATTACACCAATAGCGTGATCCATCTGCGGCTGACCAACCTCTCTGGCGTCGGCCCGGTCACCATCTACGCCTCAACCAACCTCGCAGATTGGGAAGGGATCCACACCAATGCTCCGGTGGCCGGCACGCTGGATTTCACCGATTTGACCGCAACGAACCACGCGGCCCGCTATTACCGGGCTGTTGAGGGACCCCAGCCGTGATGCGTGAACAATTATGATGTCCCTCTCACGCGGGGCGAATCTTGCTACTGCTTCGTCATGGGAGCGCAGGTGTCCAACCTGCGCGATATTTGGTGGAGCGGCTCGCGCAGATTAGACATCTGCGCTCCTAGGGCAGTGCCAAGATGCGCCCTATCCGCGCCTCACGGGCTTTTCGCTTTGACACTTCGCGGCTTGGGCGGCTATTCCTTTCCAACCGCGCCACAAACTATGATGACACAAAAGATGCAGATAGGATTCGTTTTCGCTGCCACGATTACTCTGACCGGCACGTCGTTGGCGGCGGAGAAAATTCCGGACAACCTCAAGGTCGGCGGGTTTGCAGTGGGTTGCCAGGCATACTCGTTCAACCGCTTCAGCGCCTTCGAGGCGATCGAAAAGACCGACCAGGCCGGCGGCAGGGTCATCGAGTTTTATCCGGGGCAGAAACTCAGCAAGGAAGAGCCGAACGTGAAGTGGGATCACAACGCCTCCGAAGAGGTTATTCAAAAGGTCAAAGAGAAACTCGCCAAACACACCATCCGCGCCGTGAACTACGGTGTGGTCGGCGGCCGGGACGAGGCTGAATGGCGGAAGATATTCGAGTTCGCGAAAAAGCTCGGCCTTTACGGCATTACCACGGAGGACGTGGGCAAACTCGATGTCATCGAGAAACTGGTGAAGGAATTCGACATCCGCGTCGGTATCCACGAGCACGCCAAACGCCCGAACGATGCGAACTACAAAATCTGGGACCCGAATTACGTCCTCTCGCTGGTGAAGGACCGCGACCCGCGCCTCGGCGCGTGCGCGGACACGGGACATTGGGCGTCGTCCGGCTTGAAACCGTTCGATTGCATCAGGATCCTCAAAGGTCGCGTGATCAGTCTTCATCTCAAGGAACGGACCGAGATTGGCAAACACCTCCCCGACACCGTCTATGGCACCGGCGTGACCGATGTCGGCGGCATACTCGACGAACTCAAACGACAGAACTTCGACGGCCACATCTCCATCGAGTATGAGAACAATTGGGATCATTCGGTGCCGGACATTGCGCAATGCATCGGTTTCATCCGCGGCCACGCGGCCAGGAAATAAGAGGCGCGCGGCCCTGGAGGTCGCAGCAATATCCGGATCGGGGCTTGAGTCTCCGGGCTTCGCCGAAGTCGGTGACCAAAGAGCACGAG
>DATEKZ010000428.1:0-2607 GCA_035277185.1 Verrucomicrobiia bacterium | reverse complement strand
AGTACAACATGGTTCTTCAGCCCAAAGCCGCCTGACGGTACGCGGTTCATGGAAAGCTCGAGCGTCCTCTTTGATTGAAATAGCTGGCTAAGTCTAGCCGGTCAGACGCGAGTCGAGGCCACTGTGAGCCTGGATCATCCTCTGGGAACGGCCCCGTCGGAGGTCACACGCAACAATGTTTCGCGCAGTTCTCTCAAACGCGGCGGCTTGCTCAGCACGCCGTCCACCTGCGCCGGCAAAGCGCCGTCTTCCTTCATGAATGCGCCCCAACCGGTAAGCATAATCACGGGCGTGGACGGTGACTCGGCTTTGAGGATTTTGGCAACCTGCCGCCCGTCCAGATAAGGCATTCCCAGGTCGGTGATCACCACGTCAAACGGCTGTCCCTGCTGGCGGGCCAACCGGAAGGCTTCGAGGCCCGATTGGCCGCCGTCGCAGACTTCGATCTGGTGACCGTCGTGTTCCAGCAATTCCTTAAGCAACTCGCGAAGGAGCGGCTCGTCGTCAATGAAGAGGATATGCAACGGTTTTGCAGGCGCGCCGTCCTCTTCCGCGTTGGCGCCGGCGCCGGATGCTTTGCGCACCGGAAAGATCAGGCGGAATGTGGTGCCTTTGCCCAATTCACTTTCGATTTCGATTTTCCCTTCGTGCCGTTCCATGACGCCATACACCATCGCCAGGCCCAGGCCGGTGCCGCGTTTGCCCTTGGTGGAAAAGAACGGTTCGAGGCAGCGCTTACGCGTCTCTTCGTTCATGCCAACGCCGGTGTCGCTGACTTCAATCGCGATGTACGGGGGATGTTCCTCACCGTTTTGAGTCACGTCGAGCCGGGTCACCCGCGTGCGGACCACAATCTTGCCGCCGTCCGGAGTCGCGTCCACCGCGTTCAGCACGAGATTGGTCAGAGCCTCACGCACCTCGCTTTCGATTCCGAGCAGTCCGGGCAGGTCCGGCGCGAGATCCGTGCACAGTTCGACGGTGACACCGTTCGACTGGGGAATGTCGCGCCAACGCGGGCGGGTCATATCAATGACCTGTTCGGCCAGGGCGTTGAGATCCAGTTCCTGCAAGGACTCGGTGTCGTCGCGACGGCGGTAGAACTCACGCAGCCGGGCCACGATATGGGCGACGTCTTCGCCGGCCGTGCGGATGTGTTTCAGGTATTTTCTTCCGTTGGCGGTCAGGCCCTGCTCGCTCCGAAGCATCATGTCGGCGAAACCGACCACCGGGGAAAGGGCGTTGTTGACATCGTGCGCGATGCCGCTCGCCATCTGGCCCAGGGCTTTGAGGCGTTCCTGCTGCATGACCGTCTGCTGTGTCTGGCGCAATTCGTTGTAAGCGCGCTCGAGTTCGCCGTGAAGCCTGGCCTGGTGTGCCGCCAGCGCCACATGTTCGCTCAACATGCGGAGGAATTCGCAATCGCCGCTGCTGAAACCCTCGGGCTTCAACCGCGCGGCGAGAAGGACGCCAAAGAGCTGGTTCTCCACCAGCAACGGCACGGCGACAGCGGAACGCAATCCGGCGCACGCGAGTTTCTCGGTCAAGGCCACCGGGCCCTTGAGCGTGTCGGGCGTGTAAACCGTCTGGCCCTCCTTGCACAGGTCCAACCCGGCGTCCGTGAGCCCGAGCACGGAGCCTTCGCGCAAATCGAGCTTCGGCGCAAGAAGAGGATTTTTCACCCTTAGCGCGGCTACATTCAGGGTGGCGGCTTGCTTGTCGAAGAGCGCAACGCTGCCGAAATCGAGACTCAAACGGTCTTCCAATTGCCGCAAGACAACGTGAAGGATGCTTTCCGTGTCCTGCCGTTCGGAGATCACCTGCGTAATCTGATTGATCAGGCTGATTCGCGTGAATTGTTGTTGCAACGAGGACTCCGCGCGTTGTCGTTCGGCGATTTCGGCCCGTAAATCACGGGTGCGTTCTTCGACACGCTTCTCCAGTTCGTCGTGCGCGCGCTGCAGCTCGGCGTCGCGCTGTTGAATCTGCCCCAACATTTCATTGAACCCATCAATGAGCTGGCCCAGCTCGTCGGCGCCGTGCTTGACGGCGCGAATGGAGTAGTTCTTTTTGTCCGAAACGGCCTTGGCTGTTTCCGCCAGGTGGAAGATCGGGCGCGAGATAATCCGTTGCAGGAATGACGACAGAAAATAGGTGGCCACCGAGGAGGCCAGCATGATCAGGAGAACGATGACCGCGTACCGCTTGAGACGGCCGTACATTTCCTGCAGGTCCGATTTCAGATAGACCGTGCCGATGACCTCGCCCTGGAGACGAATTTCATGAAACACGACCAGATAATTGGACTCAAATCGAGCGCCCGTCGGCTCGGGCGATGAGGGGAAAAGAGTGGCCGCGGCAGGACGCTCCGGATACTGCGCAAACAGCCGGCCATCCTTGTAAAGGCCTGCCGCCACAATGTGCTTTTTGGCGCTGAGCGCCAGGTTTTCTTTTGCGTCGGCTTTGTTATCAAAGGTCAGCGCGGCGGTGCTTCGATCGCCGATGATTCCGGCCAGCGTGGCCAGATCGTGCGTCATGGTCTGCCGGTAGGTGATCAACTCGTACGCGACGAATCCCGCAGAAACGAGCAACAATGCGACGGTACTGGCC
>DATEKZ010000427.1:0-5223 GCA_035277185.1 Verrucomicrobiia bacterium | reverse complement strand
GACCGATTCATTCTGGCGAAGCTGGAGGAAAACGGCATGACGCCGAGCAATCCTTCTGACAAGCGAACGTTGATTCGTCGCGTTTATTACGACCTGATCGGTCTGCCGCCGACGCCGGAAGAAGTGGACGCGTTCCTGAACGATGATTCACCCAAGGCCTTTGAGACGGTGGTGGACCGGCTGCTCGCTTCGCCCCACTACGGCGAACGTTGGGGACGGCATTGGCTCGACGTGGCGCGTTATTCGGACTCGAAGGGCCAGTTTGACCGGCGGCGCGAGAGTTCCATCTATCCCTACGCCTGGACCTACCGCGATTACGTCATCAACGCATTCAACTCCGACAAACCCTACGACCGCTTCATCATCGAGCAGATCGCCGCGGACAAACTCCCGGCAGGCAGCGACAAAAACGCGCAGGCCGCGCTTGGATTCCTGACCCTGGGCGACCATTTCAACGGAAATCAAAACGACATCATCAACGACCGCATTGATGTCACGACCAAGGCGTTCCTCGGCCTCACCGTTTCCTGCGCCCGGTGTCACGATCACATGTTCGATCCCATTCCGACGGCCGATTACTATTCTCTGCACGGCATCTTCACGAGTTCCATCGAGCCGCCGGCGGGTCCTGTCATTGCGAGCACGGGCACGAGCACGAGCACGAACCATCAGGACTACGTGGCCAAACGCGCCGAACTGGACGAGCGGGTCCAGACCGTGACGACGCAGGTGGTGACCACCGCGTTCGGCGATTACAAGCGGCTCGCCGGTGTTTATCTCCACGCGACCGAGATGCCGGTGAAGGATCGCGACGATTATCTGACGAAGAGCGGCGCCGATCCCGACCTGCTCAAGAACTGGCAGCGCCTGGTGAAGGCCGGCGGCCGGCAGGCGGCTTCGATTTTCGGCCCGTGGAATTTCCTGTCGCGCATTCCGCCCGGCCGATTCGCCCAACAGGCGCCGCGCATCCTGGCCAACCTCGACAAAGGTGGCCGGGCGCAGCAGTTGAACCCGCATGTGTTGCAGGCGTTCAAAGGCGCGGCACCGCGTTCGATGGCCGAAGTGGCGGTGATTTATGGCACGCTCTTCGCCAAAAATGATTCCGGATGGCAGTCCACGCTGGCCTCCGGCCTGACTGATGCCGCCTTGCGTGTCCTTCCCAATCGACAGCGCGGTCAGGTCTTTGCGCTGCGCGAGCAAAGCGACATGCTCGAGATGGTGCATCCCGCCGCGCCGGCCCGCGCGATGGTCTTGCAGGACAGCCCCAGTCCGAAGGATTCGCCGATTTTCATTCGCGGCGAAGCGGAGAACAAGGGCGACATCGTCCCGCGCCGGTTCCTCGAAGTGTTGTCCGGTCCGAACCGCCCGTCGTTCAAGAACGGCAGCGGCCGGCTCGAACTCGCCCAGTCGATTGCCAACAAGAACAACCCATTGACCGCGCGGGTGCTGGTGAACCGCGTCTGGCTCCATCACTTCGGCGAGGGCTTCGTCACGACACCGGACGATTTCGGCAACCAGTCCGCGCCGCCGAGTCATCCGGAATTGATCGACTATCTCGCGAGCCGCTTCATGGGAGACGGCTGGTCGATCAAGAAACTGCATAAGCAGATCGTGCTGTCCGCGACGTACCAACAGAGCAGCCGCAACAATCCGGCTTACGCCGAAAAGGACCCCTACAACCGGCTCCTCTGGCGCGCGAACGTCCGGCGCCTGGAGTTTGAGCCGTTGCGCGATTCAATCCTCTACCTCGGCGGCAACCTCGACCTGACCGTCGGCGGCCATCCGGTGGATTTGTCCGAAGGCACCCACAGGACGCAGAAGCGCTACGCCGCCATGCTCGATCGCTCCGGGAAATACAAACTTCCTTCCGAGCCGCGCCGCTCGATCTACGGCTACATCGACCGCGCCGACCTGGTGGAAGTGTTGAACACGTTCGATTTCGCCAGTCCCGACATGCCGACGGGCAAGCGTTACGAAACCACCGTCCCGCAACAGGCGCTTTTCCTGATGAACAGTCCGCTGGTCATCGAACAGGTCCGCAACGTGGTTGATCGGAAGGAATTCAAGGCGCAGAAGACCGACGAGGACCGCATCCGCTATCTCTACGAACTCTTCTTCCAGCGCTTGCCGCTGCAGGAGGAAATCCGGAACGGCATCGAATTTGTTGCCGCCTTCGCCGCACCCGAAAAGACTGTCTCCGAAGCACGAGTCCCTGAACAGGCCAGCAACCTCGCCGCCCAGGTGAACCGACCGAGACGCCAGTTGCAGAAGCCTCAGCCTTCGCGCACGACCCGCAAGCCCCTCAGCGGCTGGCAGGAGTACGCCCACGCGCTCCTCCTGACGAACGAGGCCTCGTTCGTGAATTGATTAGCCGATTGTCGGCCAAGGGCCCGGAGAGCAGCTTTTGAGCGCCTTGGGAAGGCCTCATCGTTCCGTGATTCGGCCAGTGGTCGAAGGCGCAGTTGCCTTACCGCTCTGCTTCAGTCAACGGACGGTGCCGGGGAATCTTCGCCTTGAAATCGCCGAGGCTTCGCCATTCCGTTGCCTGATCGAGATCCACCTCGGCGACGGCCACCGTTCCCCATTCTTTCGCCAGGGCGATCGATTTGCCGGTGTGATCGAATACCGCCGAGACCATCCAGTTGCGTGAAATGTCTTCGTACGTGCTGCTGACGAGATAGACGTGGTTTTCCGCCGCGCGGGCGCGGGCCAGTTCCGGATTGCAGCCCCACACCGGCCACGCGATGACTTCGGCTCCGCGGTTGCTCAACTCGCGAGCCACCTCTGGAAAGAAACCGTCGTAACACACCATCATTCCTACTTTGCCGAACCGCGTCTGAAAGACCGGATACTCCGCGCCGGGCGCCACGCCGGCGTCCACTTCACTCGTAGGCAGCGTGACTTTGC
This sequence comes from Verrucomicrobiia bacterium, assembly GCA_035277185.1. GTDB lineage: Bacteria > Verrucomicrobiota > Verrucomicrobiia > Limisphaerales > AV2 > DATEKZ01. Next base: position 2,316 of record DATEKZ010000427.1, on the reverse strand, counting down.
GGAATTTTCCGGCGACTGAACCGTCCGGCCCCAGCAACACAGCGACGTTGTAAACCACATGACCCGCCTTCTCGTACAGTCCGGCCACTACGTAGAGATTGTGTTTCCGCGCCAACTCACCGAAATACGCCGTGGACGGACCGGGTATCGGCTCGGCGACTTCTTCCGGTTTCCTGCCGGTGCCATAGTAAGTGAGCGTCTCCGGCAGCACGACAAGGTCGGCTTTTTGTCGCGCCGCCTCCTCGATCAAGGGCGCGAACAACCGGCAATTGGCCTCAGGTGTCTTTCCCTTGGGCTGAAGATGGATGGTTGCGAGCCGGACCTTTCGTTGCGGCACGGCGTCGATTTCGCGGAGGGAGATCTCGCTCCATTCGACCCGGCCTCGCGGCGCCCACAGAAGGCACAACTCGACCTTCGCCTGCTTCGCCTCTCGCGGCGCGCGGTAAATGCCCGACACTTCGGTCCAGCCGCGGGCATCGGTCTCTTTGTCCACGGGATGCTCGGCTTCCGTCGCGGCCCGATAGCCGGCAAGGAAATTGGTGACGACCGGACGATCGTTCGCGGCCTTGCCACCTGCGGCGTCCAGCCACGTCACCTTGACCAACGCGCTGCGTCGCGGCGACGAGACGTTGGCCATTTTGCGAAATGACTGAAACCGATAAACCTTGCCCCCTTCGATCGGAAACGTCTTCGTCCAGCAACCGTGCAGGCCCTCGCGCTCATCCGCTTCGATGACCAGGCCGCCTTTGCCGTCGCGACCGCCCTTTGCATCGACCGAGAACCGGGGACGAATTTCTTCCCGCGGCGCGTACTGATCCCATCCATCCTGCGCCTGTGAAGAATTCGATGAGGCCGGTTCAGACGGGGACGCGCCAATGACCAAGACAGGACTCAGCATGATCGCCGCGGCCACCGCTGACTCAGCCAGAAGTTTTTTGGGCATGACGGCATTTTTACGCGTCCGGCGCGGGTGAAGAAAGGCCAAAATAACGGGCGGATCCACATCTCAGAATCTTGCCGTATTCGATCGCTTCCTTCCCCCTCACCCGTCCTGCGGTCACATCTGCGCTGCGAGCCGTAACGATTTTCACAGGCTGCACAAATTTTCTTTGAGGCGCTCTCGTAGCGCAGATTTCCAATCTGCCGTATCGCCGAATTGCATTCGGCCAGGGTCGGCAATTCGGAAGCGGGGTTGAGTGACCGACGCCCGGCGGATTGAAAATCCGCGATACAGCAGAGTGCAACTCTGCGCTACTTTACGGCCGTTGGCCGCGCTGTGTCTATCTGCGGTTTCCAGGTGGGCGTGCGTCCTCGGAGCGCCGATGGGATCACGATTGACTAAACGCTCCGTTTTCCAACAATCGCCCTATGAACTCTCCCCAAACAAAAGTTCTCCTTTCTGCCATCGTGGCGGCTTTTCTGCCGGCCGCCCTTTGCTCCGCCGAAGTCAACAAGGTCGAAAAGGTCGCCGACGACGTTTACTTCCACGAGGGCGACATCGGCCGCAAGGGTCACTGCAACAACGGCTGGATTGTCTTTGACGATTACGTGCTGGTCGTGGACGCCAACTTTCCCAGTGGCGCGCAGGAAATCATTCCCAAGATCAAAGCGATCACCGACAAACCGGTCCGCTTCGCCTTCGACACCCATCATCATGGGGACCACGCGTACGCGAACCAGGTCTGGGTGGAAAACGGCGCGACGCCGGTCGGTCACATCGGTGTGATCGAAGAGATGAAAAAGTACGAGACCGGTCACTACGGCGGCAAGCCGGGGCGCTGGGAGGACACGGCAAAGAACCGGCCGGACGTCGCCGCCAGCAAGCTCAAGCCCCCCACCCTGCTCTACGACAAGGATATGATCTTCGACGACGGCAAACATCGCGTCGAACTGCTACACTTTGGAGTCGCACACACCCACGGCGACGGCTTTGCGTGGTTGCCGAAGGAGAAGATTTTGTTCACCGGCGATGCCGCGGTCAACGGCGCCTACAATTATGTCGGCGACGGCAACATCGAACAGTGGATCAAAACGCTGGAGGAAGCCAAAAAGCTGAAGCCGAAGGTTGTTTGCCCCGGCCACGGACCGATGGGCGGGCCGGAAATCCTCGAAGACCAACAAAGCTTCTTCATCGCCCTTCGCAGCGAAGTCAAGAAGCTGGCGGATGTCAGGAAATCCGCGGATGAGGTCAAAGCCGCCGTGGACACGATCAAGGAGACATTGCGGAAGAACGATCGCATCGCGCGGTACATTGGTGGAGGGTTCGCTGGTCAGGTCGAGAAGGTCCACGTGGAGTTGGGCGGAAAACCATTTGAG
>DATEKZ010000426.1:0-7594 GCA_035277185.1 Verrucomicrobiia bacterium | reverse complement strand
GGATGCGCGCTCTCAAGGAACCGGACCGCGCCTGTCTCGGGCGCAGCGGGTCCGATGAGAACCGGGGCCTGGGAACAGTCGAAAGTCTCCGAGCGTGCGGAGCCGCTGCGGCCGGGACGAGCGCGGTCCGAGCGCATACGTTCCAGTTCAGAGCCCGAACTCACGTCCGCATTTTGGAGGTGTTCCCTTCCCATGAACCTGTCAGTTCCGATTGGGATTACCTGACTGACTTTTCAGCTTACAAATGTATCCGAAGTGAAAGACATTGAGACTCAGGAAGGCGAGCAGGACCGCACCGATGCTGACAGGGAACTGAACCTCCTTTGGAACAACAAAGGTTAAGGTGTAAATCACCACCAGGCTGCAAATCAGAAAGCGTCGGCCGGAACCTCTTAGCTTTGATATTTCCGGTCTGTCATCTTGAAGCCATCGAGGCACAAGCGCGACGCTCGCCCAAAAGCTGAACATTCCAAGGTGGACGATGAGGAGAGGCAGAATCGGCGCCTGCGGATCACGCCAGGGGCTTAGTCCAATCAAAAACCACTCCACCAACAAACCGATGGCGCCGGCAGCCAGGAAATAAATCAGGACAGCGCCGGCTTCGCTGAGAGATCTGGCAACCCACCACCCGATCATTCGGACCAATACAAGAAACGGGATGAACGCGATTAGAGTGGGGATGATCCACCCTGTGAGAGTCCTCTTCAGAACTCCTTGCGTGATGAATTCTTCAAGCCCGGCAACAAGCAGTCCAAGGAAGTAAAAACGAAGAGAGCTTTTTCCTGGCTGGACGGCTGCTTTCATTCCGAGTGCTTTCCAGATCGGCCCGGCAGATTCATCTCATCGCAGCGTTGGTGCCGGGCATGCGTTGTTCTGGGAGCCAGGCGGGGCAGCAATCCGTCCAGGTTGAACAGGATCGTTTGGCGGGAGTCAGGTTGAACTCAAACGACGAGTTTTCCCGATGCTCAAACCCCTTCCAGCCGCTTCTTCGCGTCGCCAAACTGCGGGACGCTCACTCCCATCTTGTCCATGAGCGAAAGGTAGAGGCTGCACGCGCGGCGGTTGTCATCGCCTTTCTCCAGATAATCGAGGTTGCGCCCTCCCGTCTGCAGGCTGCCGCCGCCGTGACCCGCCAGGAGCATCGGCATTTCATCGGCCTGATGGCGGTCGCCGTCGAAAAGATTCGAGCAGAAGAGCAGGAGTGAATTATCCAGCAGCGATGAGCCGCCTTCGTTGATGGCTTTCATTTTCTCGATGAGATACGCGAATTGCCGGACGTGGAATTGGTTCGTCTTGAGATACATCGCCTCGCGCTTCGGATCGCGGCCATTGTGAGTGAGGTCCAGATGCAGGCTGCCTTGCACGCCGGGCAGAAAACCGAAGTTCATCTGCGACAGGTCGTTGTTCAACATGCATGTTGCGATGCGCGTCTTATCCATGCGGAACGCGAGCACAATCAGGTCGAGCATCAGCTTCATGTGCTCGGGCACGTCCTGCGGCAGTTGCTCCGCCGGTCGTGGCATGTCCGGCGTGGTGAGAGAAGGCCTCCAGCCTTCAAGTCGCCCGTCACCCGATGCGCGCTCGATCCGCTTTTCGACGTCGCGAATGGATTCCAAATAGTCGTCGAGCTTTCGCTGGTCAGTCAGGCCGATCCGCCGCTTCAAATCCTTCGCGTCGTCCATGACATGGTCCAGAATGCTGCGGTCAAGCCTGCGGCCCTGGCCGGTGCCGACCAGCAGATCGAACACGCGCGCGGGATAAATCTCCTTCATCGCGGGCTTGGTTTCCGAGGTCCACGAAATGCACGAACCGTAAAGCATCGACAAGCCGTCTTCCAAGCGCAGTTCCGTAGGCTCAATCCCGACGACGAGGCTCGGCACCGGAGTGTGATCGCCGATTTGCTGCACCATGACCTGGTCCATGGTTTTGCCGCAACGAATGTCGTTCTGGTCCGTGCTGACCCATCCGCCGGAGAGAAGATTGGGGACGCGACCCAGGTGAGGACTGCGATGCGCCACGGCGGACTGGTTGTAAAGACCGCGCAGAAAAACGATGTCCTCACGGAAGGGCTCAATGGGCTTGAGAGCCTGGCCGAGTTCCATTTGTGCGCCGCTGCCCCTGGCCCACCAATGAATCGGCTCGACGCCATTGGAGAAATAGATGCAGGCGAAACGCACGGGTGGTTTCGCCGCTTTTGCGAGGACTTGTCCCGTGTCGGCCGCGCGCAACGGCAGCGATTCGAGCCACGGGAGAGTCAGGGAAATTCCGGCGGCGCCGCGCAGGAACGTGCGACGGGAAACGGGTTGGCCCCAGGAAAAGGCTCCGCCGGCTTTCATCGTTACTTCTTTAGCATCGATTCGCAGTGTCTGCACTAACGAAATCACGGTCCGTCGCCCGGCCAGGGCACGCGGGCGCGGTAAAAACGAGCGGACGAGCTGTCGCTCTGTGGGTCGCTGAAAGTGAAATCGTCGGCGACGGTGGAGTGCGGTCGGGAAGTGAAGCGCCGAGCTACTCTTGCCTCAATAACCTCGGCGCTCCCCCATCGCGTCTAAATAAGAATGTCTTTGACTACGTTCCCATGCACATCGGTCAGCCGAAAATTCCGCCCCTGGAATTTGTACGTCAGTCGTTCGTGATCGATCCCCAATTGATGCAGCAACGTTGCCTGGAAATCGTGCACGTGCACCGGGTCCTTGATCACGTTCATCGCCAGGTCATCGGTCTCGCCGTATGAAATGCCCGGCTTGACGCCCCCGCCTGCCATCCACAGCGTGAACGCATACGGGTGATGGTCGCGCCCCCACTTTTGCCGCTCCTTGAAATCGCCTTGCAGGAACGGCGTGCGGCCAAATTCGCCTCCCCAGATCACGATCGTGTCATCGAGCAGGCCAAGGCGTTTCAAATCCTTCACCAGCGCCGCGCTCGGCTGGTCGGTGTCTTTGCATTGTGTGTAAAGCTCCGTCGTCACGCTGCCGTGTTGATCCCACCCCGCGTGCATCACCTGCACAAATCGCACCCCGCGCTCCGCCATGCGCCGCGCCATCAAACAATTATGCGCGAACGTCCCCGGCTCCTTCACCTGCGGTCCATACATCTCCAAAATCTCCGGCGGCTCCTTCGAAAGATCCGCCAGTTCCGGCACGCTCGTCTGCATGCGAAACGCCATTTCATACTGCGTCAGCCGCGTCGAAATCTCCGGATCGCCCACGGCGCGCAATTTGATTTCATTCATGCGCGCGATGTCATCGAGTAACCCGCGCCGCATCTTGGCGCTCATGCCGTCCGGATTCGAAAGATACAACACCGGATCGCCTCCGCCGCGAAATTTCACGCCCTGGAACCGCGACGGCAAAAATCCCGAGCCCCAATAGAAATCATAAAAAATCTGTCCGCACGTCGTCCCTTTGCTCACCGACGTCATCACCGCGAATGCCGGCAAATTCTCGTTTGCGCTCCCCAGCCCGTAAGCCAGCCACGCGCCCATCGTCGGACGCCCCGGCATTTCCGATCCACTCAGCACAAAACAAATTCCCGGCGCATGATTGATCGCCTCGGTCCGCATGCTCTTGATGAAACAAAGCTCATCGGCAATCTCCGCTGTGTAAGGCAGAAAATTACTCACCCACGCGCCGCTCTGCCCGCGCTGCTGGAACGGCTCCACCGGCGCGAGCACCAGCTTCCCCTTCGCGTTGCCCGTCATCGTGCTGAACCGTTTCCCCGCCAGATATTCATCGGGAATCGGCGTCCCATGCAGCTCCTGCAATTTCGGTTTGTAATCGAACAAATCGACATGGGTCGGCGCGCCGTCCATGAACAGATAAATCACCCGCTTCGCCTTGGGCGCAAAATGCGGTGCGACCGTTTGCGCAAAACCATCGCGGCTCAATAACGACGCCAGCGCCGCGCTGCCAATGCCGCACGCGGTCCGTCCAAAAAACTGCCGCCGCGTAATCAGCCGTTGATGTTCGAGCCATGGGTTCATGATTATTCTTTGGTCAACGTTTCATCCAAATTCAACAGCGCCAACGAAAACGCCGCGTAAGCCGCTTCCTCAACCAAATCCAGCTTCGGATTCCGTTTCGTTTCCCTAACCGCCAAATATTTTTCAGCCGCGCCTTGGTCCACCGCGAACTCGTGCCCCAACCGCTCCACGGCCGCCAACAAAATTATGCGCTCATCCGCTTTCGGCTTGCGCGCCACGGCGGCGTCAACTTCAAATGCGACTTCGGCGGCGGCATCACCTCATCCGGATCGACGAGACGATCCGCTGATACAACGGACTTGTCGCCGAATCCCCCGGCACAACCGCCGGCCCATCCTCACAGCGCGTGCCGAGCGCGCCCGCTTTCGTATCCAACCTCAACTTCGCTTTCCGCGCCGACGCATCCGGCCCATGCCACTCTCATTGAATTGTTCTTGTGGCTCGTTCCTGCATCCAGAGGATGTCTTTGTTGTTGGGCGAGGGCACCGGATTGAACGAGAGATAACCGCTCTTCTGGATGGGCGGCATGGTTCGCTCGTCCTGCCATCGGTTGATTTCGGAGTGGCCATCGGCAAACGAAAAACCACCGGCGCGATGGTGATAACTGGCGGGCCAGTCTTGATAAAAGCGTATCCGTTCCAGCGCGTCGGGATAGCCGGTCATATCTATCAAGAAACCGCCGCTCGTGATGCCATCCTCGCGCGTATCGATGAACAGTATCGTGCGCGCTGGCCCGGGCTCGATCAGGTCGCTGCCGCGAAGGTAAATACGCCAGCCCGGTCCTGAGCCGTTGAACATGTCGGTTCCGTCCTGGCCGCCAAACCAATAATTCATCGACCGGCTGCGGACGCGCGGAATCGTTCTCCCGGCATACGGACCGGCACTGGGCTTCACGACGCTGGTGTCGGCCGGACATTTGAACAGGCCGGGTGAATTGGCTCCATAAAGCCACAGCGGACTCTTCTTGATGTCCTGCTCGATGTCCCAATTGGAGCGATTGCTGTCTATAAAGTTCAATGCGCCAGTCATCCAGGCGCGCGGCGAGGATCGGGACGTGGAGCAAAGCAGTTCGCCGTCGTTATCGTCCGTGTACAGCTGCCAGGCCAGCGTCAGTTGCCGCTGGCTGTTCAGGCACGCGAGGCCTTGGGCCTTTTGCTTCGCTGTTCCCAGCGCCGGCAACAGCAAGCTGGCAAGTATCGCGATGATGGCGATGACGACGAGCAGCTCGATGAGCGTAAACGCGGGCGAGCGGCCTGTGAGCGCTGGCATCCTAGCCGACGCGCTGAGGCGAGAGCATGGGTTCTTGATGGCAAAGATGCCGGCGCCCTCGAGTTCGTGGCTCCAATGTGCGCCCGCGTGTTGGAGGTGTTGGCTCCGAACAAATCGTCGGATCGAGCGCCAGGTTTTGGAGTGTGGCGAGCTTGCTTGCACTTTTGGCACCAGGTCCATGATTATTCCTTGGTCAACGTCTCATCCAAATTCAACAGCGCCAACGCAAACGCCGCATAAGCCGCTTCCTCAACCAAATCCAGCTTCGGATTCCGCTTCGATTCCCCAACCGCCAGGTATTTTTCCGCCGCGCCTTTGTCCACCGCAAACTCGCGCCTCAACCGCTCCACGCTCGCCAACAAAATCTTGCGCTCATCCTCTTTCGGTTTGCGCGCCAGAACGGCGCGAAACGCAAATTCAATCCGCTCCGCATCCGATCCCTCCACGTTCAGCAGTGTCCGTTCCGCCAGGGCCCGGGCCGCTTCCACATACGTGATGTCATTGAGCGTCGCCAGCGCCTGCAACGGCGTGTTGGTGCGCGGTTGTTTCACCGAACAGACCTGCCGCGAGGCGCCGTCGAAGAACATGGTCGGTGCAATGATTCGCCGCCAGAAAGTGTAGAGGCTGCGGCGATACAGTTTTTCGCCCTCATCACGCGTATATTTTTTGTTTCCGAACGACACATCCTCCCAGACGCCGTCCGGTTGATACGGTTTCACCGGCGCGCCGCCTATTTTCATCGCCGCCAGGCCGCTCGCCGCCAGCGCCTGGTCGCGCAACATCCACGACGGCCAGCGATAACGCGGCCCGCGCGCCAGCAAACGATTCTCCGGATCGCGCTCCAGCCCCGCTGGCGTCACCCTGGACGATTGCTTGTAAGTCGCGCTCGTCACCATCAACCGCACCAACCGTTTCACGTCCCAACCGCTCTCTACGAAATCCACCGCCAGCCAATCCAGCAATTCGGGATGCGACGGCTTTTCGCCCTGCACGCCAAAGTCCTCCGGCGTCCGCACAAGGCCCGCGCCAAAAAACTGCTGCCAGAATCGGTTCACCGTCACGCGGGCCGTCAATGGATTCTCCGGGTCCAACAGCCAGCGCGCGAAGCCCAGTCGATTCGTCGGCGCATCCGCTGGAAACGCCGGCAATCGCCCCGGTGTCGCCGCCTGCACTTCCTCGCCGCGCTTATCGTAAAGCCCGCGTTCCAGCATGAACGTCGCCCGCGACTTCTCCATATCGCGCATCACCATCACGCGCGGAATCGCATTACGCGCAGCGTCCCGCTTCTCCACCCATTCCCGCAGCTCTTTCAATTTCTTCGCATACTCCGAAGATTCCTTTTCCAGCGTCGCAATCTCATCCTTGCTCCGGTCCGCCGGACGTTTCTTCAGGATCGCTCGGATGCGTTCCATCTCTTTTTTCTCCGGATCGGAGGCTTCGCTGGTCTGGTTCGCTTCCAGTTTCGCCACCGCCTCGCCCGCCGCTTCCATTTCCGCGTTCAATCGTTTCAATTCCGCCGTCTGCTGCTCGGTCGGCCATTCCAGGTTCGGCGCCTGTTGCGGATCGCCCCCGCTTCCATCGACCGGCGTCTGGTTAAAGAACGCGGACAAACTGTAATAATCCTTGCGGGTCAACGGATCGAACTTGTGATCGTGACACCGGCAACAATTGAACGTCAGCCCCAGCCACACCGTTCCCACCGTCTCCGTCACATCCATCACATATTCGACGCGGTTCTCCTCCGGGATGCGCCCTCCCTCGCCGTTGATCATGTGGTTGCGCGCGAAACCGGTGGCCAGCTTTTGCTCCGGCGACGCCTCCGGCAACAGATCGCCCGCCAATTGCCAGATCGTGAATTCATCGTAAGGCTGGTTGCGATTGAACGCCTGCGCAACCCAATCGCGCCACGGCCACATCGTGCGGTTCGCATCACCCTGATAACCGTTCGAATCCGCGTAACGCGCCGCATCCAGCCATTCCCACGCCATGCGCTCGCCGTAAGCGGGCGATTGCAGCAATGCATCCACCAACCTCTCGTAAGCCGCTGCCGATCCATCCGCCAAAAAGGCGTCCACCATCTCCGGCGTGGGCGGCAACCCGGTCAAATCAAGCGCCACCCGCCGCGCCAACTTCTCCCGACCCGCCTCCGGCGCCGGATCAATCCCCTCCTTTTTCAATTTCGCGAGAATAAACCGGTCAATCGGATTCCCGGCCGCAACCTCCGGCAACTTCGGTCGAATCGGTTTGGAAAAACTCCAATGCTCACCCCACTGCGCCCCTTCATCAATCCACCGCTTCAACAAATCCATCTGCGCCGAGGTCAACTTCAAATTCGACTTCGGC